>JBOGJB010000239.1:0-11634 GCA_050745085.1 Vicinamibacterales bacterium | reverse complement strand
ACTACGTGCAGGTCTCCCCATACCTGCTGCCGGCGGTCGCCGATCGGCCGCTGGTCATGAAGCGGTTCCCCAACGGCATCACCGGCCAGGCGTTTTACCAGCAGCGATCGCGCGAGGAGAAGCCGCCGCCCGGCGTGCGAATCGAGGTTGTGCCGGACGAGCAGGACCCGATCGGCGAGGCGAACGCGAAGCGACTGGTGGGCGGATCGCTGACGACGCTCCTCTACATGACGCAGATTGCGGCGATCTCGCAAGATCCGTGGTTCTCGCGCGTGGAGTCGCCGCGCTTCGCCGACTACGTCGCCATCGATCTCGACCCCGGCGACGGCGCGACGTTCAAGCAGGTGCTGGACGTCGCGCGATGGGTGCGCGACGAGCTGGGAGCGCTCGGCGTTCCGGGCGTGCCGAAGACCTCCGGGTCGCGCGGGTTGCACATCTACATCCCGCTGCCGCCGAAGACGACCTACGAGTCCGGACTGCTCGTCTGCCAGATCATCGCGACCGTCGTCGCGGCGAAGCATCCGAAGGCGGCGACGATCGAGCGCACGGTGCGCAGGCGGCCGCGCGGCACGGTGTACGTGGACTACCTGCAGAACATCCTGGGGAAAACGCTGGCGACCGCTTACAGCGCGCGCGCGAGCGACTTTGCCGGCGTATCGACGCCGTTGACATGGGCAGAGGTGGATGCCGGGGTGGATCCGACCGACTTTACGGTCCGGACCGCGCCGGTCAGGTTCGCCGAAGTCGGCGATCTCTGGACGCGGCTGCGAACGTCGAAGCCGGCGGATCTCACGGCGGTCGTGCGGAAGTACTCGCGTTCCGGCAGAGTGCCCAGGGCCTAACTGCCTCCTGCCTCCTGCCTCCCGCCTAGTGCCTGCGCCTGATAAGATCGCCGCAGTGTCCAAGAAAAAGCGGGAGCGGCCCGAGGAATCCGCCCGCGAGTTCGGCGTCGGCCGTCTGCGGAGACACCTCTTCATCTGCATCGGACCCGACTGCGTCGATCCGGACGAGGGGGCCGAGACGTGGAAGTACCTGAAGAAGAGGATGAAGGAGCTGGACATCACGGGCGAGAACGGCCCGTGCTACCGGACGAAGTGCGACTGTCTCCGAATCTGCACGAGCGGTCCTGTCTGTGTGGTCTACCCCGAGGGCGCCTGGTACCGGAATGTCACGCCCGAGAACGCCGAGCGTATCATTCAGGAACACCTCATCGGCGGGCGGATCGTGAAAGACCTCTGCTTCGCACGCAACCCGCTTCCGTAGAGTCGGTAGGCTTCCCAGCTTGAAGAGCGGCAGAGCTTGACGGATAATCGGGTCCGTCCGGACGGCCCGGGCCTACGCCAATGAATGAGTCGATGATGAGGTTGCCTATTCGTCGTTTGGGTGTGCTTTTCCTCGCGGCGCTGGCGCTGGGTCGGCCAGCTCTCGCGCAAATACACACGGGGCGAATCGACGTCGTGGTTCTCGATGCCACGGGAGGCGTCCTCCCGGGCGTGACCATTGATCTCTCGGGCCCCCAGAACCAGACATCCGTCAGCGATTTGCTTGGCGAGGCGCATTTCCTGAACCTGCCGGTCGGCAGCTATTACGCTCGGGCGACCTTGGCTGGTTTCGCCGACTATCAACAAGCCGGGATCTATGTTGGTGCGGGGGCGGCGATCCCCATCCGAATCACGCTGCAGATCGTCGGCTTGCAGGCGCAGGTTGAAGTGGTGGCCGGCGATGTGGTCGTGGAACCCCGAAAGCAGTTGATAGCGACGAATATCAGCACGGAGGAACTGCAGAACGTCCCAACCGCGCGCGACCCGTGGGTCATTCTGCAGTCGGTCCCGGGTGTGATCGTCGACAGGGTGAACGTGGGGGGATCGGAGTCGGGACAGCAGTCGTATTTCACCGCGAAAGGGGCCGACTTCGTCGAGAACTCGTGGAACCTCGACGGGATCCCGATCACGGACATGGTGGGCTGGGGCGGAACGCCGTCTTACTACGACTTCGACACGTTTCAGGAGATGCAGTTCACCACGGGCGGCGCCGACGCGCAGGTGCCGAGCCCGGGCGTTCACCTGAACCTCGTGCTCAAGCAGGGATCGAACACGCCACGCGGGACGGCGCGGGTGTTCTTTGCGAACGACGCCCTGCAAAGTGAGAACCTGCCCGTGGGTCTGGAAGCGGTGGCGGGTCGGAGCGGAAAAGGCAACCGCACCGATCAGTACGCCGACTACGGGTTCGAGTTCGGAGGCCCTCTCAAGAAGGACCGCTGGTGGGGCTGGGGAGCGCTCGGACGGACCGACGTCCGCATCCTCACGCTCGACGGCGCGCCAGACCGCACCGTCTTGAGGAACGTCGCGCTCAAAGCCACCGGCCAGCTGCAGCCGGCGACCCGCGTCAGCTTCACGTACTTCGGAGGGCAGAAGGACAAATTCGGCCGCTTCGCGGGCCCATTCAATCCGCCGGAGGCGACCGTCGACCAGGACAACCCTTCGGCAGTCTACAAAGGAGAGGCCAACCTCATCCTGGGCCAGAGCGTCTTTCTGACGGGTCGCGCCGCATACGCGTCCAATGAGTTCACGCTGGAGCCCAAGGGAGGGCGGAACACCCAGGTATTCCTGGACGCGAACAACGTCTTTCACAACTCGTTCTACTATCTCGAGACCGATCGGCCGCAGAAAACGGCGCTGGTCGACGGCAACTGGTTCCGCGGCCGGCACGAGGTGAAATTCGGCGCCTCCCTGCGACACGTCAAGGAGTTTGACGCCTCGGGTTTCGCGGGCCAGGTCCTCAACATCGAGCTCGCCCCGGGCAGCAACGAGCTCCTCGCCGTCTTTTACCGGCCCTGGAGTCAACTCGTTGATGCGTCCTACGTCGGCAGCTATATCGGCGATACGATTACCGCCGGCCGGTTGACGGCGCATCTGGCCCTGCGGTACGACCGCACGGTCAATTCCGCCCTGGAAACGCCGGTGACCGCGCATCCGCTCATCCCGGACGTGCTGCCAGCCTTCACCGCGCCGGCGGTCAAGAACGCGATCACCTGGAACACCCTGTCCCCCCGTGCCGGCGCCGCTTACGCGCTGGACGATGGGCCGCGCACGATCCTCCGCGGGAGCTACGCGGTCTTTGCAAGCCAGCTTGGGGTCCAAGAGGCGGGAACCGCGTCCTCGGCGTCGTATGCCTACGTTTACTACCTGTCCGTAGACGCGAATCGGAACCAGGCGACCGAGCCATCCGAGATCCTGAGGAATGTCGGGCCGCTTGGCGCGGTCGGAGTGGATCTGGCCAATCCCACCAGAACGACCAGCGTCAACCGGATTGACCCGGATCTCAGCTCGCCGCGGACGCACGAACTCATCGTCGGCCTCGATCGCGAGCTGTTCGGGAACGTGGTGATCACGACCTCCCTGGTGTGGCGCCGGGTGACGAACGCGCTGTGGGGCTACGCGGTCCAGACGGGGTCGTCGCCATTCGTGGGGGCTCGCCGGGAGGACTACGTACAGGATGGCATCGTCACGGGGTCGACGCCGGAGACCGGGGCGTACCAGGTTGCCTATTACGCGTTGAAGCCGAGCGAGGTCCCGCTCGGCGGCGGCATCGAGCGCGTGAATCGCGACGGCTATCACCGCCGCTTCATTGGGTTCGAGGCGTCGGCCGTCAAGCGGCTGTCGAACCGGTGGATGGCGCGTGTCGGGTTCTCGATGAACGACGAGCGGGAATACTTCGACGATCCGGCGATCTCGATCAGCGATCCAACGCCGACGCCGACCAGTCCTCTTCGAGACGGCGGGGTTGTCGTGCGGGACACGTCTCCGATTGGAAAGTCGTCCTTCTTTCTCATCCTTCCGCGCTATCAGTTCGTCGCCAACGGCGTTTGGCAGGGGCCGTGGGGCGTGAATGTGGCGGGCAGCATGCTATCGCGGCAGGGGTTCGGGATGCCATTTTTCGAGCAGGTGCAGACCCGCGATCCGCTCAGACCGGTCAAGAACGTGCTCGTCGTCGACGACATCAATCGGCACCGGCTTGCGCCGCTCACAACCATCGACGTCAGGCTCGAGAAAACGATCGCTTTCCCCCGGTTCAACCTGCTTGTCGATCTGGACATCTTCAACCTCGCCAACGTCTCTACGGAGCTTAGGCGGCAATACAACGTCAAGGCTACCGGCGCGAGGGCCTTCAATAACGTATTGGAAATCGTGAACCCACGGATCCTCCGTCTCGGCGTCCGCCTGACCTTCTGATCTGGTCAGTGGTTCCTCGCCTCTGGCCTCTGCTAGGATGGTCACTTGCGCGCCCGTAGCTCAGTTGGATAGAGCGCCGGGCTTCGAACCCGTAGGTCGGGGGTTCAAATCCCTCCGGGCGCGCCATCCTTGGTTCTTAGTGCCTGGTTCTTAGTGCTTGGTCTGATTGTCCTCACGGACTGTCTTCGCTGAGTGAGGTGGGTTCGACTGCGCTCTAGCCGCCCGAAACGCCCTGCTTGAGGCAGACCAGAAAACAACGGCGAGCGAGGACACGCGAACAACCGTCGGCGAAGACTATCGCACGCGAAGCCACACTAGGCACTAAGAACTAAGCACTAAGAACTGCCAGGATCTGTCATACGGCGCCTCCTCTCAAGTCACTCATCTGCTACAAAGCGCGGCTCGACCGTTTCGCCACCGCCGCCCGACTACATGGACGAAGAAGAGCTGCGACAGGCGCTGCAAGTGCTGCACACCGCAACCTTCGGCTGGGCGCTCGACTGTTGCGACCGGCGCCGGGAGGATGCGGAGGACGTGCTGCACGGGAGCTACGTGAAGATCCTGAACGGCGCGGCGCGATTCGACGGCCGCTCGAGCCTGAAGACGTTTCTCTTCGGCGTCATCCGGCGGACGGCGGCCGAAGAGCGGCGCCGGCGGTGGATGAGAAGCCTGGCGTTCGCGCGATGGTTTCGAAGCCAGCCGTCGGAACGGCGCCCGAATGACCCGGAATCGGCGGCGCGCAAGTCGGAGCAGAGCCGCCAGCTCGTCACGGCGCTCGCGCGATTGCCCCGACGCCAGCGCGAGCTGGTCCACCTGGTGTTCTATCAAGACTGCACCGTCGAGGAGGCCGCGCGCGTGCTGGGTATTTCGGTGGGCGCCGCGCGGACCCACTTCGATCGTGGAAAGAAGAGACTGCGCCGGCTGCTCGGCGCGGAGGCAGGACCGAGATGACGACAGCGGACGACGACCGGAACCTTCGCAATCGGTTTGCAGCGCTGCGCGCGGAAGACGAGCGCCTTGCGCCCGACTTGCGACGGGCGTTCATGCGGCCTGAGCCACCCAGGGGTTCGCGCCGGCTGGGGCTGGCGCTGTCGGGACTCGCCGCCCTCGCGGCGCTGGCGTTTTTTCTCGGGCAGTCCGCCACTGATCGAGCGCCGGAGCAAAGCACGATCGCGGGGCCGTCGATCAGCGGGTGGAGGTCGCCGACCGATTTCCTGCTCGACACGCCGGGCCGCCAGCTCCTGCAAGCGCCACCTGAAATCGGCGGGTGGCACCTGGATGCCAGTCCCCCATCGCCGCCCGCCGCAGGTCGTCCCCTCTGAGGAGGTTCCATGCGAAACGCAGCAGTCGGTTTTCTGATGCTTTTCACCGTGGCAGCGCCCGCGCGCGCGCAGCAGCCCGGCGATGATCCGATCGCCCAGGCGTTGTTCCCGCCCGAGCTGATCATGAAATACCAGGAGGACGTCGGTCTTGACGAGGCGCAGGCGCGCGCGATCAAGGAGGTCATCCAGCAGGCCCAAACCCGGTTCCTCGAGATGCAGTGGCAGATGCAGGCGGAGTCGGCGAAGCTGGTCAAGCTGCTCAACGCGCGGCCGACGGACGAAGCGGCGGTCCTCGCGCAATTGGAGAAGATGCTGAACACCGAGCGCGAGGTGAAGCGGACGCAGATCTCGCTCCTCATTCGGATCAAGAACCGGCTGACCGACGCGCAGCTCGCGAGGCTGGTTGAATTGCGGAAGAAGGACGCGCGTCCGTAGCGCTCAGGAAGGATGTAGTAAGATCCTCGGGACTTGGCACCTGGTACGTGGCGCCGGGCACTTGGCACCAGGCACCACCTAAGAACTAAGCACCAAGCACTAAGAACTGACAGCGAAGTACACAAGGCGCCCGTAGCTCAGCTGGATAGAGCGTCGGCCTCCGGAGCCGAAGGCCACAGGTTCGAATCCTGTCGGGCGCGCCATCTCCCACCTCCCACAACGTTCGGTTAGGCCTCCCTCCGCAACACGACGAGCGCGGTGACGAATGACGCCACTGTGAACACGACGAAGCCGGCGGCCTCGAGCGCAATCCGCTGGGGGTCGCCGACACCGATCGTGGCAAAGCGCATCACGTCCACGTGCCACGTGATCGGGTTGGCGAGCGCGACGGCGCGGAACGCCGCCGGCAGCGGCTCGACCGGATAGAACATCGAGCTGGCGAACAGGAACACGAAGTAGAAGATCGACGTGACCGTGTTGAACGCGTCGTTGCGCCTGATGGCCAGCGCGAAGATCGCATAGAAGAAGAACCAGCCCGCCGTGCCGACGACGACCGCGGCGGCCAGCAGCGGGAACCCCTCCGGGCGCAGCTTCACGCCGAGCACGGCGGACGCGAGCAGGACCGTGACCGTCGCCTGCAGCAGCGCGATCGCGACGTTGAACAGCACCTTGCCGACCAGATACTCGGCGCGGCTCATCGGGTAGGTCAGCATCTCGTAGAAGATGCCGTTGTCGCGGTCCATGAAGAAGGACCACGCCGTATTCGCCGCGATGCCGAAGCCGGCCATCCCGAGGACGCCCGCGAGAAAGAACGCGTTGTAGTCGACCGGGATGCCCGTGAAACCGAACGCCTCGTTCATCGCGACGCCGAAGACCAGGAGATACCCGAGCGGGTAGACCACGTCCCAGAAGATGAACAGCCCGTTGGTCGCGCGGATCTTCCCTTCGCGATACAGGACGGCGCCGAACGCGCTCATGACGGCCTCCCGTCCTTCGTCAGCTCGACGAAGATGTCCTCGAGGCTCGCGCCGCCGACTTCGAGCCGCAGCACGCGGCCGCGCGCCGCGAGCGCGCCGACGACCGCGAGGATGCCGCCGTCATCTTCCTTGAGCGTGGCCTCGATCGTGTTCTGCGTAACCGACAGGCGGATCGGCTGGCGCGCCGCCAGCTCCTCCTCGATCCCCGCCGGCAGCCGGTCGAATGTCACCGTGACGTCGTAGACCCCCTGCGACAGCAGTTTGAGCGTGTGCAGATCGCCGCGCGCCGCCTGCCGGCCGCGGTTGATGATCAGGATGTCGTCGCACAGCTCCTCCGCCTCGCCGAGGATCTGCGTCGTCAGCACGAGCGTTCGACCGCCCGCCGCTTCGCGCCGCAGCTTGTCCATCACGCTCCGCTTTAGAATCGGATCCATCCCGGTCGAGAACTCGTCGAGAAAGGCGACCGGCGTGTCCACCATGAAGACCTTGGCCACCTGCACTCGGCGCCGGAACCCGCCGCTCAGATCCATCACTTTCCTGCCCGCTTCGCCCGCCAGGCCGAACTCCTCCAGGATGCGGTCCGCGCGCGCGCGGATCTCGGCGCCGCGCAGGCCGTGGAAGCGCGCGAAGGTTCCGAGGTTATCGCGCACCGAGAGGAACAGCTCGGCGGCGCTCTCCTGGATCACGACGGAGATCCGCCGCCGCACCTCGAGCGGCGCGGAGACGACGTCGTGGCCGAGGACGCTGGCGGCGCCGGAGGTCGGCCGCGCCAGCGTCGAGAGGATGCGCAAGAGCGTCGTCTTGCCGGCGCCGTTCGGGCCGAGCAGGCCGAAGATGGCGCCGCGCCGGACGTCGAACGTCAGCCCGTCGACGGCGCGGACGGGCGGCTGGCCGCGGCGCGAGTAGACCTTGACGAGGTCGTGGACGCGAATCGCTGGTTCGGACATGATCGAAGCCGTTTCCAGAAGCCTGCGCTGCGTCCGGCTTCAGCCGGACCAGAGGCCGTTCTTTGTCGTCCGGCTGTAGCCGGACCAGAGCGGCACGACGCCGCAGATCTCAAAAGGTGTAAAGCGTGACGGACGGAACAGCTACTGCGGGATTTTCATCGGCGGGCCCTGACCTGCCTACTCTAATGCGACGCCGAGGGACCGCGCAACTGCTATAAGCTGGATGAAGAGGACCCGGTTATGGACCCTGGCCGCACCTGCAGCATGGCGTTGCTCGTCGCCTCCTTGTTCATCGCCGCCCCCTTCGCGCAGAAGGAGGAGGAGACTGACAAGAAGAAGGATAGGGACTCGGTCGAGCTGGTGGTGACCGGGTGCCTGAAGGGGCGGGCGCTGCAGGCGGAGGAGGTGCGTCCGGCGAAAGAGAATGAACAGGTGCCGGTCATTCAGGCGCGGACGTTCCGCGTGAACGGCGCGCGCGAGATGCTGGACGAACTCAAGAAGCAGAACAATCGCTACGTCGAGGCGACGGGGCGCGTGAAGCGGTTGGCGCTCACGGCGCCGGGTCCCGGCATCTCCGTCGGCGGGGCGCGGATCACCGTAACGCCGGGCTCGATGGGCAACCCGTCGCGCGCGCCGCAGTACGACACGAACGCGGGCGTGCTGCACATCGACGTGACGGCCGTGCGGGTCCTGGCCGGGAACTGCTCCCTCAAGTAATCCGCCTTCGCGCCACGCGCTTCGGCGGGACAGGGCGGACGGGCTTGCGCGAGACGGCGTGGCACCAAGACCGCGTGGCACGACCCTTCAGGGTCGTGTGTTAGAATCGATGTTTCCGGAACGGCTGATCCTTCCTGACGTGGGCCGCTAGCTCAATTGGCAGAGCAGCAGACTCTTAATCTGCGGGTTGAAGGTTCGATTCCTTCGCGGCTCACCACCTAGACCCTCCTCGACGCAGAATCATACTCGGACCCCCCAAGAATCCGCGCCCATCGCGAGCATCCGCGTCCCGTTCCGTAAACGAAGGGCGCCATCCACCCGTCTAAGCGCGCAGGGCCCTCTCCGAGCTCCTTCAGGATCTGCGTTACACCATCCGCGTCCTGCGGCGCGACGCCGGCTTCGCGGCGTTCGCCATCCTCATCGCCGGCCTCGGCATCGGCGCCAGCGTCACGGTCTTCAGCGTCGTCCACACGCTGATCCTGCGCCCGCTGCCATTCGCCGAGCCCGATCGGCTGGTTTGGATCGCTAACCGCGACACGGCGGGGCTCTCGGGGCAGACCACCCAGGTGGGCCACATGCTTGATCTCCGGGAACCCACCCAGTCGCTCTCGGCCGTCGCAGGATTCTTCGCCTTCTACGGTGTCGGCGACAACCTTCTGAGCGGGAAGGGAGAGCCCGAGCGGCTCAGCGGCGTCCCGGTATCGGACAACTTCTTCGACGTCCTGGGGGTCAGGCCCGCGCTCGGCCGCACGTTCAACTCAGAGGAGTGCACCTGGAACGGTCCGAAGGCGGTAATACTCGCGCACGGGTTGTGGGAACGCCGCTTCAACTCCGACGCCTCCATCGTCGGCACGGCGCTGACCATCAACAACGAGCCGCACGCCGTCATCGGCGTCCTCCCCGCGTCGTTCGACTTCGGCTCCGTCTTCGCGCCCGGCAGCCACTTCGATCTCTACTTCCCGTTCCCGCTGGCCGAACAGACCAACCGGTGGGGCAATACGATGGCGATGATCGGGCGGCTGAAGCCCGGCGTCACGTCTCAGGCGGGGCGCACGCGGAGGTCAGGACGATTGCCGCGCAGCTCTCCGCGGAGAACGCCGGCCGCCGCAACGGCTTTCAGGGCAACGTGAAGCCGCTGCGGGATCAGGTCAGCGAACGTATCCGCCTCGCCGTGTGGGTGCTCGCCGGCGCCGTCGGCATGGTGATGCTGATCGTGTGCGCGAACCTGTCGAACCTGTTGCTCGCGCGGACGGCGGCGCGTCAGAAGGAGATCGCGATCCGGACGGCGCTCGGAGCCGGGCGATGGCGGCTCGTCGCGCAGATGCTGACCGAGGGGATCGTGCTCTCAGGCAGCGGCGCAATCGTGGGGTTTGTGCTGGCCATTGCTGGCACGCGTACGCTCGCGGGGCTCGAGGCCGTCAGCATCCCGCTGCTCCGCGAGGTGCGCACGGACTTCTCGGCGCAGGCGTTCACGCTCGGGATCGCGATGGCGACCGGCATCGTGTTCGGTCTCGCGCCCGCGCTTCAGGGACGCGGCGCAGCGCTCACAAACGCGCTGAAGGATGCCACGCGCGGGTCCACCGAAGGACGCCGCCGGGCCTGGGTTCGCAACGCGCTGGTCGTTGCCGAGATCGCGTTCGCCTGCGTGCTCGTCGTCGGCGCCGGCCTGCTCGTGCGGAGCCTCATGCGCGTCCTCGAAGTGGACATGGGCTTCGTGCCCGAGCGGGCGGCGGCCATCCGCGTCGATTCGGACCGCCGCTTCGAGAACGCAGAACAGCGGAACGCCTACTACAACGAGGTGCTGCGCCGCGTGAAAGAGATTCCTGGCATCGAGAGCGCGGGCATCACCGACGCCCTGCCGCTCGGCCGCAACCGCACCTGGGGCTCGCCCGCGAAGGGCGTGACGTACGAGCGCGGCCGCTTCCCGCTCGCCTTCCCACGCATCGTCAGCGATAACTACATCACGGCGATGGGCATCCCGCTGCGCGCGGGACGCGACATCTCCACGAACGACATGCCGTCCGGCGAACCCGTCATGCTCGTCAACGAGACGATGGCGAAGACGCTGTGGCCAGGGCAGGACCCGATCGGAAAGTTCGTGCTTGGACCGTGCGCGAAGGAACGCCGCGTCGTCGGGGTCGTCGGCGACGTCCGCCATCTCGCGCTCGAGCAGGCGTCTGGGAACGAGATGTATATCCCGCTGCGCCAGTGCGGCGACCTGCCGTCCGCGGATCTCGTCGTCCGCTCGTCCCTGCCGCCGGAGCATATGGCGAACGCCGTGCGCGCCGCGCTGCGCCCGATTGCGCCGAATCTGCCGGGCAACTTCCGCACGCTGCCGCAGCTCGTGGACAAGTCGGTCTCGCCGCGGAGCTTCCTCGTCCTGCTGCTCGGCGGATTCGCGGTGTTCGCGCTGGTGCGGGCGTCCCTTGGCATCTACGGCTTGATCTCGTACTCCGTCAGCCAGCGTACGCAGGAGATCGGCATCCGCATGGCGCTTGGCGCGTCCGCGCGCGACGTGCAGGCGCGGATTGTCATGCAGACGCTGTCGCTCGCCGCGATCGGCATGGTGCTGGGCACGATCGTGTCGTGGCTGGCGGTGCGCAGCGCCGACAGCCTGCTGTTCGGCGTGACTCCGCGCGATCCCGGCACGTTCGCGGGGATGCTGGTCGTGCTGACGGGCGTGGCGCTCGTCGCCGGCTACCTGCCCGCGCGGCGGGCGTCACGAGTCGATCCGATGGTGGCGCTCCGGACGGAATAGCGAGCGGCCATTTCAAGGCTTTTTGTTCGGGACCATCGGGATTCTTGGGGATGGCCACAAAGGAAGTGGTCCGCCTTCGCCGCTTCGCGGCAGTGACAGCCGACCGTAATCCTCAATCCTATTTCATCGTCACAGTTGGTGCGCACGCTCCGGCGGGCGCACCGGAGAGTTCGAACCGGTACTCCCCGTTGTGCCTCTGGAGTACCTCGAACGTGTCCGCGGGCGGGCCGACGATGTGGTTAATCC
>JBOGJB010000238.1:0-17148 GCA_050745085.1 Vicinamibacterales bacterium | reverse complement strand
GAGGTCCTGCGCCGCGTTGAGGACCTCGTCCCAGGCGAGCTCCTGGCCCGTGTATGCCGCCTCGCGGCCCATGATCCCGGTGAGGGTGCTCTCCGCGATCTCTTTCAGCTCGTTGTACGGCTTGCCGGCGCGCAGGCTGGCGATCAGATCCGTGTGCTCTTGCACGTACGGGCTGACCGGCCGCTCCGGCTTCTCCCACGTCCACGCGTTCGCGCCGGCGATCCGGCCGGCAGCGTCCGAGCTGCCCTTTGTCCCGAGGAAGTGCTCACCGACCCGTCCTCTCGTGCCGTCAATCTGCCGGCACATGCTCATGACGCGTGCGCCATTCGCGTACTCGTAGTCCACGCCGAAGTGATCGTAGATGTGGCCGAAGCGCGGCTCCGTGCGCCACTGGCGGCCGCCGACACCGATGGCTTTGACGGGATGCGCGCCGAGGACCCAGTTCGCCACGTCGATGTTGTGGACGTGCTGCTCCACGATGTGATCGCCGGAGAGCCACGTGAAGTAGAGCCAGTTGCGGATCTGCCACTCGGCCGCGCTCCAGTCCGGCTGGGGCTCGCGGCTCCAGAGCCCGCCCTGGTTCCAGAACACCTGCCCGCTGACGATGTCGCCGATCGCCCCCTCCTTGAGGCGCGCGATCGTCGCGAGGTATTCGGCCTGATGGTGGCGTTGGGTGCCGACCCCGATCCCGAGTCCCTTCTGGCGGGCCAGCTCGTAGGTCGCGAGGACGGATCGAACGCCGGCCGAATCGACGGCGACCGGCTTCTCCGCGAAGATGTGTTTCCCGGCCGCAACGGCGGCGGCCAGATGCGCCGGGCGGAAGCCCGGCGGCGTCGCGAGAATCACGAGGTGAATGTCGGACGCCAGCACTTTCTGGTAGGCGTAGAAGCCGGTGAAGCACCGCTCGTCGCTCACGCGGTACTTCGCGGCGAACGCCTTGTCCTCGCTGGCCGCCTTCTCGAGCTGTCCGCGGCACTGCGTCACCCGATCAGGGAACAGATCGCCCAGCGCGACGAGCTCGACGCCGTCCGATCCTCGCAGGCAGTCGCGCGCCGCGCCGGTCCCGCGTCCGCCGCATCCGACCAGGCCGACCCGAATGACGTCGGAGCCGGCGACGCGCACACCTCCTGGAAACATGAATGCGGCGGTCGCCGCTACGGTGGTCTGCACGAAGGTCCGCCGCGAGACGGTTTCATTGCTGCTCATGTTGTGCCTCCCGCACGAGTCGAAATCCGACGAACGGTCCGTCCGACAGCCACCACCGGCTCTTCGGGAACTGCGGATCGCGCAGGTTCCACGAGTCATCCTGCACGGCACGCGCCCCTGGGCCGACGCGCTCGGCAGGATCGCGGAACGATCCGCCGCGAGCGACGACCGAGCCGTCGCTCGTCGCGACCCATTCGGCCGCGTTCCCGAACAGGTCGACGAGACCGAGCGCGTCGGGCGCCTTCGCGCCCGCCGGATGCGTCTTCTCCGACGCGTTCCCGCGGTGCCACGCAAGCGCGTCGCGCTTCGCGGCCGGGAGCGCGTCGCCGCCCGCCGCCAGCCTGGCAGCGTACAGCCACTCGACCTCTGTCGGCAGACGATACTTCTTACCGGTCTTCTTGGAAAGCCAGTCGGCAAAGGCTTCGGCCGCGGCGCGGGCCACGCTGATGACGGGATATCCGGCGTGTCCCCACCCGTAATCCGGCGCGCCGTACGGCTGCGAGGGTCTCGCGGTCGCGTCTCCGCGTCCGCGCGCCTGCGGCGCGTCGAGACCGAGGGCGAACACGTCGTACATGTCCCACGTCGCCTCGGTCCGGCCAATGTAAAAGGAAGGAACCGCTGTCGCCTTCCCGTCCACGTCGACGGTCCCGCCGGGGACGAGGACCATCTCGAACGTCACGAGCGTACCGGGGATCGATTCGCGGTACGCTGAGGAAGGCGCCGCCTGGGCGCCGGCCTGATCGCGTAAAGGCGTTGATGTCAGCCAGATTCCGGCGAAGATCAGTGTCGCTCTGAACATACAGGTGCGCGCATCACCATTCTACGGTCTGCCGCTCGCGCTAGCATGCCTGTCGGCAATCCCTGTCGAGGTGCACCAGCAGGGCCCCCCCGCGTTCGAGTTCACTCAGGTCCACATGGGCATGCCGGTGCGGCTTGTCCTGCATGCCGCCGACGCCGCGTCCGCGCGACAGGCGGCTGGCGCGGCGTTCGATCGGATCGCGGCGCTCGATCAGATGATGAGCGACTACCGCGCCGACAGCGAGCTGCGCCGGCTCGATGCGCGTCCCGGCGAGTGGATTCCGACGAGCGCCGAGCTGTTCGCCGTGCTCGCGCGCGCGGTCGAGATCTCGGAAGCGACCGACGGCGCGTTCGATCCGTCGATCGCGCCGCTCGTGGCGCTCTGGCGCGAGGCGCGGAAGACCGGCCGCCTTCCCGACCGTGCGAGGCTCGAGGCTGCGCGCGCGCTCGTCGGCTGGCGTCACATCCATCTGGACTCGTCCCGTCGCGCCGTCCGCCTCGCGAAGCCCGGCATGCGCCTCGATCTCGGCGGCATCGCCAAGGGATACATCCTGCAGGAGGCGCGTCGCGCGCTCCGGGCGCACGGCATCACCCGGGCCCTCCTCGAATCCGGCGGCGACATCGTCGTTGGCGACGCGCCGCCGGGCCGGCCCGGCTGGCAGATCGACACGCCCTCCGCGGGCCGGACGTTCAGTGAGCGCGCCGCGCGGCTCTCCAACGCGGCGCTCGCCACATCGGGTGCCACCGCGCAGTTGGTCGAGATCGACGGCGTCCGGTACTCCCACGTCATCGACCCCCGCACGGGCCTCGGCGTGACCGATCACGTCGTCGCGCGCGTGATCGCAGACGACGCGGCCACGGCCGATGCGCTGGCAACGGCACTCACGATCCTCGGGCCCGACCGCGCCGGCACGCTCTCGGGGCGGTTCCCCGGAGTGTACATCGACCTCACCCGCGAATCGCCCCGCGGTGAGTCTACCTCATCGATTGGACGAAGCGTCCACGCCGCGGAGCGCCGACGTATGATGCCGGTACGTGCCGGAGAAAACCTTGAGCCGCCGGGCGCTGAATCGCGCGACGCTCGCCCGCCAGATGCTGCTCCGCCGCAAGAAGGTGAAGCCGGTGACGGCGATCGAGCGCCTCGCCGGCGTGCAGGCGCAGCTCGCGCGGCCGCCGTTCATCGGCTTGTGGTCGCGCATCGACGGTTTCCGGCGGAGAGATCTGACGCGCGCCATCGAGCGACGCGAGGTCGTCCGAGGCACGATGATGCGGGGGACACTGCATCTCGTGTCGCGCAAAGACTTCATCAGCTTCCGGGCCGTGCTTCAGCCGATGCTCTCGCGGGGCCTGAAGGCGGTGCTTCGGGACCGGACCAACGGGCTGAACGTCGACGCGCTCGTTGCCGCGGCGCGCGCCTATTTCGACGAGACGCCGCGCACGTTCGACGGGCTGCGCGGCCATCTGAGCGCGCGTTTTCCCGGCCTCGACGAGCGAGCGATGGGCTACATCGTTCGCATGCACCTGCCGCTCGTGCAGATTCCGTCGGACGGCGCGACGTGGGCCTATCCCGGGGCCGCCGACTTTGCGGTCGCCGAGTCCTGGCTCGGCGAGACGCTCGACGCCGACGACCGCCCGCACACCCTGGCGCTGCGCTACCTGGCAGCATTCGGGCCGGCGACGCCCCGCGATCTTCAGACGTGGTCCGCGCTCGCCGCTGCGCCGAGCATCGTGGATGAGCTGCGGCCGAAACTTCGAACGTACCAAGACGAGCGCGGGCGAGAGCTGGTCGACCTTCCCAAGGCGCCGCGTCCTGACGAAGACGAGGAGGCGCCGGTCCGATTCCTGCCGGAGTTCGACAACCTGCTGCTTGCATTCGCCGATCGGACGCGGATCATCGCGGACGGGCACCGGCCGCTGATCTATACGAAGAACCTGCTGATTCCCGCCACGTTCCTCGTCGACGGCTTCGCCGCGGGCACGTGGAAGGTCGACCGGAAGAGGAACCTCGCGCGGCTGGCCATCAAGCCGTTCGGCGCCTTGACCAAGCGGGCGCGCGCGGGGCTGTGCGAGGAGGTGGAGGCGCTCCTGCGTTTCGTTGAAGAGGACGCGCCGGCATTCTCCATCGAGTTCAATCACTAGAGGAGGACGGTATGTCGATCGCCAAGGTGTCTGAGATCAGCGCAACATCCAAAACGAGTTTTGAAGACGCGATTCAGCATGGCCTGACGCGCGCGGGAAAGACGCTGCGGAACATTCGCAGCGCCTGGATCAAGGAGCAGCAGGTACGCCTCGAGAAGGGCAAGATCACAGAGTATCAGGTCAACATGGCGGTGACGTTCGTGCTCGACGACTAAGCGGGAAGGCACGCCGACCGTGCCGCGGGCTTCGGGCCGAGGAACGAAACACTAGGCACGAGGCACGCACTACGTCAGTTCATTACGGTGTCGTCAAATCCAGGCGGGCGCTGCCGCCGCCGGCTCTGGTCGCAAGCGCGCGGTACGCCGGCGTCTTCCACGCGACGGCGGCGCGTCGCAACAGCCCGTGCATGGCGCCGGGCTGGAACGCGGTGATCTGCGGAGACGTCCACCGACGCTCGCCCGCGGCGTACGGCACGAGGTAATCGAGCGCCTGGCGCAGGCTGCGACCGTCGCTCGTGCGATAGTTCCAGAGATCGACGCCGATCCGATCTCCGAGCGTCGCGAGATGGAAGAACGCGGTCAGGTTGAAAATGCTGTAGTCCCACGACCGCGTGCGCTCGAGCTCTCGCGGCTGGCGGCCGTCCGGCTCGATCTGACGCGCGACGCGTCCGCGCGCCCCTTCGAGCGTGCGGCGCGCGAGCGCCGGCTGGCCCGTGTAAAACGCCAGCGACGCCACCTGCACGTCGTACCACGTTTCGTGATTGTTCCCGTTGTTCGCCTCGTCGCGTCCGTGCGGGCTCTCGACGAGCCACGTCAAGTACGCGCCCATCCATTCGTTCAGGGCTGACTCGTCGGCCGGCGTCCACGCGGACGAGCCCGCGACGAGCAGGACGCCGTCAACGAGATCGGGCAGGCCGCGCGTCTCGATGATCCCGATGCCGCGCCCGTCGTTGATGCTATCCGCCTTAGAATGGCACCTCAACCCATGGACACCGGGCAGCGCGTCGGGCAGCCGCTCGATGTCGGCCGCATTCTCGACGAAGGCCACTGGGGCCGTCATCAGCGGTTCGTCGTCTTTCTGGCGGCCCTCGCGATCGTGTTCGACGGGCTCGACAACCAGCTGCTCGGCATCGCGGTGCCCGCGATGATGCACGAATGGGCGGTCCCCCGCGCAGCGTTCGCCCCAATCCTGGCCGGCGGCATGGTCGGCATGATGATCGGCGGGGCCGTCGCCGGCATCGTCGGTGACCGCCTGGGACGGAGGCTCGCGCTCATCGGGAGCGTGCTGGTCTTTGCGGTCCTCACAATGGCCGTCGCGACTGCCGACACGTTGATGACCCTCGGCGTGCTGCGGTTCCTCGCCGGCCTGGGCCTCGGCGGCGCGCTGCCCAACGCCGCGACGCTCGCGTCCGAATACGTCCCGCGATGCCATCGTCCGCTGGCCGTGACGCTGACGATCGTCTGCGTGCCGCTCGGAGGCACGCTCGGCGCCGTGCTCGGCGGACGCGTGCTGCCCTTGCTCGGATGGCGCGCGTTGTTCGCGATCGGCGGCGTCCTTCCGCTTCTCGTCGCGCTCGTGCTGATCCACTTTCTGCCCGAGTCGCCTCGCTTTCTGACACGGCATCCGTCGCGGTGGCCGGAGCTGGCGCGGGTGCTGCGGCGGGTGGGTTACGAGACCGCGCCCGACAGCGCGTTTGCCGATTCGAGCGAGACGCCGGTCGCACGCGTCTCGGTGCCGACGCTCTTCAAAGGAGATCTGCGCCGCGATACCGTCGCGTTGTGGGGCGCGTTCTTTTCCTGTCTTCTCGCGGTGTACCTCGGCTTCAACTGGATACCGTCGATGCTGGCCGGCGGCGGCCTGGGTCTCGGCGTCGCCAGCACCGGACTCGCCGCCTTCAACCTGGGCGGCGTCGCCGGCGCGATCAGCGGAGGATGGCTCATCCCGCGGATCGGCTCCAGATTGACGATGCTGGGCATGTCGGCCGGAGCGATCGGCGGCGCGCTCGTGCTGGCCACCATGCCGCTGGCGTCGGGCTCGTCTCCCGGGCCCATCATCGCGATGCTCGGCATCACCGGCGGCTTGATCAACGCCGTGCAGACAACGATGTACGCGCTGGCGGCGAACGTGTATCCGACGGCCGTGCGCGCCACCGGCGTCGGCTCGGCGGTGTCATTCGGCCGGACGGGCGCCGTGCTGAGCACATATGCGGGCGCGTGGGCGCTGGAAGCTGGAGGAAGCGCGGCGTTCTTCGCCGTCATGGCCGGCGCGATGGCGGCCGCCTTCGGCTCGCTCGCCGCCGTCGCCCGTCACGTTCCGGGAACGTTTACCTGGGCGCGTACGTCGGGGTCCGCCTCTCGGTGAGCCACTCCGAGGGGACATCGACGTGCGACCGATCGAGCTGGCGGACCGACTCGCATCCGAGCAGCTTGAGCGTCCGAATCAGCTCGGTACGCAGGATCTCGATGGCTCGCGCGACGCCCGGTCCGCCGCCCGCTCCGAGACCGTACGCGTAGGCGCGGCCGATAAGAACGGCCCGCGCGCCGATCGCGAGCGCCTTGGCGATGTCGCTGCCGCGGCGGATGCCGCCATCCATCAGAACCTCGACACGTCCGTTCACAGCCGCGAGCACTTCGGGCAGGACTCGCAACGTCGGCGCGACGCCATCGAGCTGGCGGCCGCCGTGATTCGACACGACGACGACATCGGCTCCTTCGTCAATGGCCCGGCGGGCGTCATCCCCAATGTGCACGCCCTTGATCACGAGCGGACCGTTCCAGGCGTCGCGTATCCACCGAAGATCCTGCCAGGCCACCATCGACTGCTCGAGCGCGGTGCCGACGTCGGCGTAAGGCATCGGGCCTACGCCAGGGAGCATGACGTTGGGGAAGCTCATGAGCCCGCCGTCCTTCAGGAACGCGGCGAGCCACCGCGGCCGCGCGAGGAACTGCGGCAGGTACGGCAGCATCGGCCACAGCCGGCGCGTCAGGATCTGCTTCGTGCCGTTCCGCACGTCCCGCTCCCGCATGCCCGCCACCGGTGTGTCGATCGTCATGACGAGCGCGGAGAAGCCCGCGCGACGGGCGCGCTCGATCGCGGCCAACGCGACGTCGCGACCGCCGACCAGGTAGAGCTGATACCAGACCGGCGCGCTCGAGGCGGCCTTGACCACTTCCATCGGCGTTCCCGACAGCGTGGACAAGGCGTAGATCGTGCCGGCGGCCCCGGCCGCCTGCGCCGCAACGGCCTCTCCGAGGGGGTAGAACATCCGGCAGCTTCCGACGGGTGCGAGGAGGAACGGCAGCTCGAGCGGCATCCCGAGGACCGTCGTGCGCAGATCGCACGCCGGGGTCGCGACGGCGCAGCGCGGACGGAGCATCACCGCTTCGAACGCGCGACAGTTCTCCCGGAGCGTCACCTCGTCATCGGCGCCGCCGTCGATGTAGTCGAACGCCACTCTCGGAAGACGACGCTTGGCGAGGCGTCGAAGATCACCGATGTTGAGGACGCGAGCGGATGTGAGCGCGGGCGCCATGTGGGTCCTGATGTCGGGCCCGCAGGAACGGCCCGAGCGTCGAGATTCTAAGACACAGTCTGGATTGTGTCGAATCTGAGCGGCGGTCTACCGAATCACGCGGAGATTGCTCGGCGTCGTCAACACACCCACACCCACCGTCCATCCGATGTCCTCGAGAACGCCGCGCCCGATGGGTCCTGGGTCGTGGATCGCTTCCGACGACGCGAGCTGGGGCGTCATCAGCGAACTGGGATTGCCGGCCGGGTATGTCTGCTCGTTGAGGTGGGAATAGCTCGATCCTCCCTGCCAGCTTGCAGGCGCATAGATGCGAGCCGGACTCCCGCCGTTGGCGAGTCGGGTGCGCGGGCCGTCGAAGTAGAGGTTGTTGCTCGTCAGCTGACTCCCGAGCGCCGCCGAGGGGTTCGCGAAGGCTACGAGCAGACCCTGTCCCGCGCCGTTCTCGGTGAAGTGATCATAAATGAGGGGAGAACCGCTGAATCCCCAGCTGCCCGAGCCCGCGTTGTAGCTCATCGAGCCGACGAACCCCAGGCCGTGGCCAAGCTCGTGAAGCACAACGGTCACGAAATCGTACGTGCCGGCCGGGGCCAGGCCGTCCGTGCCGAAGTACCAGGCGAAGGAGCTGTTGAAGGAGGCGTCAATGTCGCTGGTCGTGGGCAGCCGGTCGGTCCCGGTCAGCTTGTTGGCCAGTGCGACCGGGTACCACATGTTGGCCATGAGGCCGGGCGCGTTGCGGACGAGCCACGGGCCGGCCGAGCCCAGAACGCCCGAGCCGAGCGTCGTAAACTCGGCTTCGATCTGGATCGGCACCGAAGTCGTAAGCTGGCTCGCCCAGATGTTCATCGCGTGTTGAAACGCGGCCTGCGCCTGGGGCGTGAAACCCGTGTAGAGGACGGTGATGGTCGCGAGGCTTTCCCTCGTCCTGAGCCTCGGCTGCGCCGCAGGCACGAAGGATTGCACGACCCGCGGATCCGCGCGCACAACGACACGGGGGCCCGCCGCGACCTGCGACTGCGGCTCCGGGCTGCCGACCTGTCCGCCCGCGACTCCCCACCCCGTCCGGGTCAGCGCCGCGAGCGCCAGACAGAACACGGCCGCGAACCTCATGCCGGACCTGTCCATTTTTCAGCCTGAATAGGATCGTAATCCAAGTGCACGAATCCCAGCGTCGAAGCACGGGTTGGCGCGGCGACGCGGCACGACTAGACTGATCAGAAGATCATCATCTGATCAGGCCACGCGACAACGGCCACAGACATCGTCATGAACTGTTCAGATAGGCGCCTTGTAGCCTGCTTCACATAGATGTTCTACTGGAGTATGCTGGGGGCCGGCATGCGGCGACGACCCCGCTCCGGTCACGGCGATATGCTCCAGGGCACGCTGGACCTGCTCGTCCTGCAGTCGCTCGTCCTCGGTCCCGCGCACGGGCACACGATCGCGCATGCGATTGAGCGCGGCTCCGACGAGGTGCTGCAGGTCGAGCACGGCTCGCTGTATCCCGCCCTCCATCGCCTCGAGGATCGGGGGCTCGTCGCGTCGTTCTGGGGTACCTCTGAGAACAACCGCAAGGCGAAGTACTACCGTTTGACGACGGCCGGGCGAAAGGCGCTCGTGGTCGAAACCACGCGCTGGGAGCAGCTCGTTACGGCGATCGGTCGCATCCTGAAATCCGCGACGGAGTAGGCCGGTGGGCTGGACGCGCTTCTTCCGCCGGTCGCGTCGAGACGCCGAGGTTCGGCGTGAAATTGAGTCGTACATCCAGATCGAGACCGACGAGAACATCGCGCGCGGCATGGCGCCCGAGGCGTCCCGCGCGGCGGCGATCCGGAAGCTCGGCAACGCCGAGCGCTTCGCGCCGCACGCCTCAATCCGGTCATGGCGCTGAGAGACGAGTAACGTCGTGGGAATTGAAATGTCAGTTGTTTTCGGGCAGACTAGCGCACCTGGCTGGACATGCCCAGAGTGCCGTTCGGGACCGCAGCTACCATTCCACTTCAGCCGAGGGCGCTGAGCCTCGCGGACGAGGCCTACTTCGCGATTCGGGACGAGATCCTTCGCGGCCAGCTTCGACCGGGAACGCCGCTGTCGCGCCGGCGGCTCGCCCGCCAGTTGGAGATGAGCGTGCTGCCGGTGAGCGGCGCGCTGCGGCGTCTCGAGGAAGACGGCCTCGTCGAAAGCCGCGCGCGGGCCGGGACCCGGGTGCGCGTTCCGACCGAGACCGACGTTCGGGAGCTGTACGAGCTGCGCGAGGCGCTCGAGTCCCAGTCGGCGCGTCTCTTCGCCCAGAGGGCCACCCCCGCCCAGCGTCTGGAGCTGCGGCGTCTCGCGGCGCGGCTCGACGTCCTCTTCACCCGCCTTGCGACCAAGCCGAATGATGCCGCGTTCCGCTTCGCGGTGCACAACCACCACGTGCAGTTTCACATGCGAATCGCGTCATTGGCGGGGAGCCGCCTCCTCGCGCAGATGATCGAGCGGAAGCACGTCCTCATCCTCAACTGGCTCTTCGACGTGGCGGGACGGCGGACGCCGCTGCCTTCCGGGTTCCATGCCCGGCTCGCGGACGCGCTCATCTCCGGCGATCCAGAAAAGGCGGACGCGGCGATGCGCGCGCACGTCCGCTACGGCCTGACGGAGGTCTCGCGCCAAATCGGCGCGCTCGGCGCCACGGAGTGGCGCGAGCGGAAGCGGCCCGGCGTTGGAAGGAGCCGGTCCCAAGATGTATCGGCTTTGCGCCGCCGTGGCGTGCGCGTGAAGGAGAGACGATGACCTTCCTCTCGATGCGTTGGAGGATGACGACGCTGTGTGCCCTCGTATGGCTTCTGGCGGCTCCGGCCTGGTCGCAGGAGTTTCGGGCCACGGTTACCGGTCACGTGACGGACCCCGCGGGCCTTCCCATGCCTGGGGTCACGATAAACGCCCTGAACACCCAGACGAACGAAGTGGCCTCCACCGTCACCAGCACCGAGGGTGTGTACTCGCTGCCATTCCTGAAGCCCGGGATGTACACCGTCACCGCGGAGCTCCAGGGCTTCCGAAAGCACACGCAGGACCTGGTTCAGCTCGAGGTCGGGCGGACCGTCACCCTCAACATCGCACTCCAGATCGGGCTGGTCACCGAGTCGGTCACCGTCAGCGGCGAGTCCCCGCTGGAATCCGCGAAGGCCGATCGGGGCATGGTGATCGACAACCTGCGCGTGACCGAGCTGCCGCTGAACGCGCGCAATCCGTTCATGCTGTCGTACTTGTCTCCCGGCATCACGTACAACGGTCCTGCCATCTATCAGCGTCCGTTCGACAACGGCGCGATCGCCGACTGGTCGATCAACGGCGGCCAGAACCGCAACAACGAGTTCCTCCTCGACGGCGCGCCCAACAACTCGATTCAGGGCGGGAACAACATCGCGTACGTGCCGCCGGTGGACGCCGTGCAGGAGTTCAAGATCGTCACCAACAGCTACGACGCGCAGTACGGACGGACGGCGGGAGGGGTCATCAACGTGTCGCTGAAGTCCGGCACCAACGACCTGCACGGAACGGTCTACGAGTTTGCGCGGCGGAAGGCGTTCGACTCGAACGAGTATCAGTTCAAGCTCAGGGGCATCGCGAAGCCAAATCACAAGCTTGACCAGTACGGCTTCCAGATCGACGGCCCTGTACGCATCCCGGGCCTCTTCGACGGCCGGAACAAGACGTTCTTCATGTTCAATTTCGAGGGCTACAACGAGGCGACGCCGAACCCGGCGACCTACACCGTGCCCGACGCCGCGCAGCTCCGCGGCGACTTCAGCAACCTGCGGGATGGGCAGGGCCGCCTCATCACGATCTACGACCCGTCCAGCGGGCGCCTGGTGAACGGCGTCTGGACGCGCAATCCGTTCCCGAACAATCAAATCCCGCAGGACCGTATCAACCCGATGGCGCAGCGGCTTCTCCAGTACTTCCTGCAGCCCAACACCACGGCGCCCGCGGGCTCGGATCCGTGGCGCAACAACTTCGTATTCGCGCCAAACCTCGCGTTTGACGACTTCCACAACTACGCGACCAAGGTCGATCAGGTCCTGAGCGACAAGACCAGGATGTTCTTCCGCTACGCGTACAACATGCGAACCGAGACCCGCTACACCAATGGCATCACGACGGGCCCCGCTCAAGACGGCCAGTTGCCGCTCGAGCGGAAGAACCACACGGGCGTGGCCGACTGGGTACGCACGATGAACTCCTCGCTGGTGTTCAACGTGCGCGTGGGGCTCAATCAGTACCTGGAGCTCGCACGATCGGATCCGGGTCTCAACTTCAACCCCGCAGAGCTCGGCTTCCCGCAGTCGCTGATCGATCAGCTGCCGAACAGGGTCTTTCCGCGGCTCCAGTTCAACACGACGGGAACGACGACCGAGTACCAGCCGCTCGGACGCGGCAGCCGCAACAGCGAAACGACCACCGGATTCAGCTTTCAGCCCAACTTCTCCTGGCTGAAAGGGAAGCACAACGTGCGTGGCGGCCTCGATATGCGGATGACGTGGTACACGCGCGAGATCAACAGCAACCTGTTCGTCATGACCTTCGACCGCCGGTTCACTCAGCGCGCGTTCGACCAGCCCAACGACGCGCTCAGCGGGAACTCGATCGCGTCGTTCCTGCTCGGCGCTGCGGCCAGCGGCTCGATCGACAACAACTTCTACCCGACCCTGCGCTGGAACTACTACGCCCCCTGGGTTCAGGACGACTGGCAGCTGACCAACCGTCTGACGGTGAATCTCGGGTTCAGGTGGGACCTCAACACGCCGGTGTTCGAAGAACAGAATCGGCTCAACTACAACTTCGACACCCAGACCATCAATCCGGTGTCGGCGCGGATCAACCAGCAGCAGTTCCCGGGCTATCAGGTGCGGGGCGGCCTGGGGTTCGTCGAGGTGGACGGCAACCCGCAGTACCCGTACAAGTTTGACAAGAACAACATCCAGCCCCGTCTCGGCCTGGCCTACATGCTGAACGACGAAACGGTCCTCCGGGGGGGATACGGGCTCTACTACCTGAACGTAGTCGGCATTTCCTCGTCGGACGGGTTCAGCGTTACGACGCCGCTGATCACATCGAACGACGGCGACCGGACGTCGACGTTCCCGCTGGCAAATCCGTTTTCGCAGGGCATCGTGCAGGCGCCTGGATCGTCGCGGGGCCTTGAAACTTTCCTGGGACGTAATCCGAGCTTCTCGAACACCGAGTTCATCAATCCTTACGTGCACCAGTTCTCGGTCGCGCTCCAGCGGATGCTGCCGTGGCGAACTACGGTGGAGGTGGCTTACGTCGGCAGCCGCACCCACCAGGAACAGAACCGGTGGGGCGGCTTCAACGAGCCCCCGGTCGAGCTGCGAAATCAATGCGACCCGTCGCAGGGCGGAAACCCCGCGTTCTGCAACCAGCTTCTTCCAAACCCGTTCTTCCAGGTGCCCGGCTTCGAGGGCACGAACCGGTTCACGAGCCCGACGCTGTCGCGCTACGAGCTGAGCCGCCCCTTCCCTCAGTTCACCGGGATCACCATGCTCGACCGGAACGACGGGCACATCTGGTACAACTCGGCGCAGGTCCTGGTGAACAAGCGGATGTCCGACGGCATGACGCTGGCCGGAACGTACACCTTGTCAAAGATGATTGAGGAGAACGGCGGGGGCAACCAGATCGGGGGCAACAACACTACCAATCCGACGATCTCGGAGGTTGACCGGATCGTCCAGCGGTCGGCGTATGAGAGCGATCGACGGCACCGCATCACGCTCTCCGGCGTCTACCACCTGCCGTTCGGCCGCGACCGGAAATTCATGAGCAAGGCGAATCCGGTCGTCGAGGCGCTCGCGGGGGGCTGGGAAGTGGCCGGCATGTGGCTGTTCAACAGCGGCCGGCCGTGGGGTCTGCCGCAGAACGTGTTCTACGTGAAGGACGCGAAGATCGACAACGTCGACTTCGGCGACCCGCGCGTCATCCGCGCCGTCCAGCCCTGCGTCGGGCAGATGAACAACGCAGGGGTGGTGACGATGCTGAGCTTTTCAACGGCCGCGGGCTGCACCGAGCCAAACTTCATCATCCGGCCGAACTACACCCGCGCCGGCACGAACTTCCGCGACGATGAGATCCGGCGTCCGCCGTTCTATCAGTTCGACATCAACTTCGCGAAGACCATCCGAATCGCGGGCAACGTCCGCGCGCAGGTTCGCTTCGAGGTGTACAATCTCTTCAATCAGGTGGTCTACGACGAGCGGAACTACAACAACAGCCCGACCGACCCGCTCTTCGGCTCGATCGATCGGTCGGTGGTGCGCCAGTCCAACTTCCCGCGGTACGGGCAGCTCGGGCTCAAGCTGCTGTTCTAAGGAGGTCGACACTCCGGATCGGTGCGCTCCACTCTCGGCTTCACGCTGGCGGCGATGGTCGGTTGGCTTGAACTGACCGCCGCCGCCGGCTCGTCGACTCCGTTCAGGGCCGGCGCCAGCCGCGCGCAGCCGGTTCGCTGGGACAGCCTTCCGGCGGCCATCCAGCGACGCCTCACGGCGTCCGGCGTCGATGCGCGCTCGTTTCCTGTCTTCTGCCGAAATCATGAACAACGCACGCTCGAACGCGTGCGCGAGAGCGACCTCGACGCGCTCATCTACTACGCGCTGCAGTCGACCTCCTTCACGAGCGACCCACCGATCGAGCCCGCGCTGAGCGCGAAAGCCTCCGTGGAAGCAGGGGGTGGCGTGCCGGAGCCGGCCGAACGGCGATTGCGCGCGCTCGTCCCGGCGCTCCGGACCCCGCCGCCCGCCAGCCGGCTCGCGTACTTCAGGGGCGTCCTCGACCGCGAGACGAGTGACGCCAGCCAGCTCGACGCCTTCCTGCGACAGGAGTACACGCGTGCCACGCGGTTTCTCTACGCGAAGGAGTTCGTCGCTCCTCGCGAGCCCGACAGCGCCGCAGCCGTCGCCGCGCTCTATCGCAGTCGGGGGCTGAGCACGGATACCGCCGTCGAGGCGGGCTACCTCGTCCACGTCGGCCTGGCGACGCTTCAGGCGCTCGAGCCCACACGACGTATCCGGCGCGTGCTCATCATCGGTCCGGGACTCGATCTGGCGCCCCGCACCGGACTCGTCGAGGCCGGTCCACCCGAAAGCTATCAGCCCTACGCCGTTGTCGATTCGCTGGTGGGCCTCGGTCTCTCTCGTTCGGACGATCTCACGGTCGTCGGGGCGGACGTCAATCCGCGCGTCGTCGGCCACCTGGAGGCCGCCACGAACCGGGAGGTTTCGCTCGCGCTCGTGACGAGCGTCGGCGACAGCGAGACCGTCACGCTGGAGGAGGACTATCGCCGCTACTTCACGACGCTTGGCGGCTCGATCGGCGACGCGACCGCCGCGCCGACGCTACCGGACCGCTATCGCGGCCACCTGCGCAAGTCGGTGCGGATTCGGCGCGAGGTGTCGCGCGTCATCGAGGCCCTGCGCCTTGACGCTGTCACCGAGCGCGTGGACGGCGGGGCGTTCGACCTGGTCGTCGCGACCAACGTTTTTCCGTACCTGGACGACGTGCCGCTGGCGCTCGCGCTGGCGAACATCGCGGCCGTGCTGACGCCTGGAGGCGTGCTGCTGCACAACGAGGCTCGTCCGCTCGTTGGAGATGTGACCGCCGACCTGGGCCTTCCCCTCGAGCACGCGCGAACGGCGACGATCGCCCGCGTCCGAGCCGGAACGCCGCTGTACGACCGCGTCTTCATGCACGTGAAGACGCGGGCCGGACGAGCCGGGTTGCGTTAGAATTCCCGCAGTCTGAGAGGTGTGTATGAAAAAAGTGATGCTTGCTGCCGCTGTGGCCGTGGCGGGTGCCCTCGGTGGTGCGTGGGCCCAGGAGGGTCCGCCGAAGCCGGGACCGGAGCACAAGAAGGTCGCGTTCTTCGCCGGGACGTGGAACTTCCGTGGTGAGGCGAAGGCGAGCCCTATGGGTCCGGGAGGCCCGATGACGTTCAAGGAAACGTGTGAGATGTTCGAAGGCGGCTTTGCTCTGGTTTGCCGTTCAGAAGGCAAGAGTCCGATGGGTCCGACGAAGTCGCTGAGCATCATGAGCTACGACGTTGAGAAGAAGACGTACACGTATACGGCCGCTGAGAGCAACAGTCCTGTCTTCACCGCCCTGGGGCAGACTGCGGATGGCACGTGGACGTGGGGAACTGAGTCCAAGATGGCCGGTAAGATGATGAAGACGAAGGTCACGATCAAGGAGACCGGGCCGACATCGTACGAGTTCCGGATGGAGCTCGCGTCCGACGGGGGCGCCTTCACACCATTCGTTGAGGGAAAAGCCACCCGAGTGGGAACCTAGCGACGTCCCGCGAGACGGCGGCATCAATGAAGAGATCCGTCCTCTTCTTCATCGCGCTTCTCGCGGTGACCGACAGCGGGCAGGCTCAGTGGCCGCAGTTCCGTGGCCCGGACGGCCTGGGGACGTCACCGAGCCACCCGCCGTTGACGTGGAGCGAACAGCAGAACGTCAGATGGAAGACGGCGATCCACGGCCGCGCCTGGTCATCGCCGGTGGTGCTGGGCGATCAGGTGTGGGTGACGACGGCGACCGAGGATGGACGCGAGCTGTTTGCCGTCGCGCTCGATCGCGAGAGCGGGAAGATCCTGCACGATCTGAAGTTGTTTCAGGTGGCGCAGCCGCAGTACGCCCACCCGTTCAATACGTACGCGTCGCCCACGCCGGTCATCGAGCCCGGGCGTGTGTACGTCACATTCGGGTCTCCGGGAACGGCGGCGATCGACACGCGGAGCGGCAAGGTGCTCTGGGAGCGGCGCGATCTGGAGTGCAACCATTTTCGGGGAGCCGGTTCTTCTCCCATCCTGTTCGGCGATCTGCTCCTCATGCACTTCGACGGGAGCGATCGGCAATACGTCATCGCCCTGGACAAGCACACGGGGAAAACCGCCTGGCGGACCGACCGCTCGATCGACTTCAAGGATCTCCAGGCCGACGGCAGGCCGCAGGCTGACGGCGACTTCCGGAAGGCGTTTGCGACGCCGCACGTGGTCATGGTCGGCGGCGAGCCGGTGCTCGTGAGCATCGGGTCGAAGGCGACCTACGGCTACGATCCGCGGACCGGAAAGGAGCTCTGGAGAATCGAGGAGCGAAGCAGTCACTCCGGCAGCACACGCCCGGTGACGGGCCATGGCCTGGTGTTCTACCCGACCGGCTTCGCGACGGGGCAGCTCCTCGCCGTCAGACCGGACGGCAGGGGAGACGTGACCGGGACCCACGTGGTCTGGAGAGTCACGCGCGGAGTGCCGAACAAGCCCTCGCCGCTCCTGGTGGGGGAGCTGCTCTTCATGATCAACGACGGCGGCATCGTGAGTTGTCTGGACGCCAGGACCGGAGCGGAGGTGTGGAAGGCGCGCCTGGACGGCAGCTATTCCGCGTCCCCCGTTGTCGCGGGCGGCCGCGTCTACTTC
>JBOGJB010000237.1:0-2263 GCA_050745085.1 Vicinamibacterales bacterium | reverse complement strand
GCGCCGACGACGTAGCGGGGCGCCAGTTCCTGCAGGCACGCGACGAGCGTGTCGGTTTTGTTGACCATCCGCACCTCGCCGACGCCGGTGAGTCCCTGATCGGTCGCCAGCTCGACGAACACCAGCTCGCGCCACGGCGCGCCGACGACCACGATGCGCAGATCGACGATTTTCATGCGACGGCCTCACGAGTCCAGCGGCCGTCCACGAGCCGCTGAATGCCAAGGGGATTCGCCGCGCGCAGCGCCTCGGGCAGCAGCGCACCCGGCGTGTTCTGAAACGCCACCGGCCGCCGGATGTCGGGGCGCGGGGTCGGCCCGGCCGACGGATCGGCCGGAGAGACGATCGCCTAAGGCGTGCGCCGCATGAGCCGCGGCCGCGCGGACGTCGTCAGGCGTCGCCTCCTCGAACTGCGCGTCCCCGGCGCGTCCGGTTCGCGGATCGAAGGCCGTAAACGTCGTCATCGCTGTTCCAGGACGCCGACGGGAGAGGCCATTGCGTCCGGCGCGTAGCGGCGCAGGAGGGCGAGCCCGATCGCGGCGCGGCGTACGCGCTCGCGCGACATCGCGATCGCCGTCGCCTCGAGGTGCTGGCCGCACGGGTACAGCCCGGGCGCGTTGCGGAGCCCGAACTTCAGGTAGATCGGAGCGGCGACGCGCACGAGCTCGGCGATCTCGTAGTGCCGCACGGCGCCACCGAAATCGTCCGGGCTCTCGATGTAGAGGTCGATGACAGCGTCGATCCCCTGGCGAATCGCGGCGATCTGCGCGAGCGAGAGATCGCCGGGCAGATTGACGGAGGTCGCCCCAAGGTCCTCCAGGATCCGGGCCGTCGCCGGATTCGGCGCGGCGACCGTGACCGACACCTTGAGCACGAAGTCGGCGGGCAGATCGCCGGTGGCTTTCATCCGCCCGAGCACCATGAGCTGGCCGATGTCGGCGACGAGCGCCGATCGGATGCCGAGCCCGGCGGCATGGAGGACGTCGTCGATGCCGTAGGCGAGCTGATCGGCGCCGCGCAGCGACGATCCGATCACGCGTCCGGCCGTGCTCGCCGCCTGCACGCCGATGTCCCAGTTCGCGCGCGGCCCGACGAAGAGGCACACCTCAATCCCGCGCTCGCGGCCGAGCGCCACCATCGCGCGGATCTCGTCGTCGGTCTGCAGCATGATGCCGCTGCCCTGGCTGACGCGGTGGACGGGGACGCCGTGCGCGTCCGCTTCGGCCACGACGGTCTGCATGACGCGCGGCCCCTCGCAGGACGGGATCTCGATGCGATACTGCCCGCCGTCGCTGAACCGCTTGCGCGAGGTAGGCAGCTCGTGCGCATCCCGGTCCGGCAGGTCGAGCCCCGCTAAAATGGCGCGTGCGTTCCGCATCACCCTACCTCCTGCCTCCTGCCTCCTACCTTCTAGGTGGCGAACTGGATCCCGAGCCCGCAGTCGATCGCCAGTGCCGCGCCGACAATCGCCGACGCCTCGTCCGAGGCGACGAAGGCCACGAGGTTGGCGATCTCCCCCGGCGTCGCGATCCGCCGCAGCGGGTGCACCTGCATCACGTGGCGCTCCGCGGCGGCCGGATCCGGCTGCATCCGGAACCAGTCCTCGACGAGCCGCGTGCGCGTCCAGCCGGGCAGCACGGCGTTGACGCGGATGTTGAGCGGCGCGTAGTCCAGCGCGAGGTTGCGCGTCAGCCCGACCACTCCTGACTTCGCCGCGGCGTACGGAAACATCCCTGCCATTGTGACGCTCGCGTGGATCGATGCGATGTTGACGATCGATCCACGCCTCGCCTTCTTCATCGCGGGGAGCGCGTGCTTGCAGCAGAGCCACGCGCCCTTCAGGTCCACGGCGAAGACGGCGTCCCACTGCGCCTCGGTCATCGCGGCGGCATCGAAGTACGCATTGACGCCGGCGTTGTTGACCAGCACGTCAATCGTCCCGTGCGCCGAGACGACGGCCGCCATCGCGCGGCTGACGTCCGCCTCCCGGGTCACGTCGGCGCGCTCGAAGGTCGGTCTCCCGGACGCCCCGCCGATTTCATCAACCGCCGTGCGGCCGCCCGCGTCGTCCACGTCGAGAAACGTGACGCGCGCCCCTTCGGCGAGAAACTTCTCGACCGTCGCCCGTCCGATCCCGCGCGAGCCGCCGGTGACGACCGCGACCTTGTCGTCGAGCCGCCCCATCTAGCGTGGAGGCGCGGCGGCCCGCCGGGCGCGAGGCAGCGCTGCAATCTCGCGCGCGGTGCTCTTCACGAGCCGCCGC
>JBOGJB010000236.1:0-2199 GCA_050745085.1 Vicinamibacterales bacterium | reverse complement strand
GATCGGGACGGCGCCGCCCGTGTAGCCGGTGCCGCCCCCGCGCGGGACGATCGGCACGCGCTCGTCGTTGCACAGGCGCGCGATGGCCACGATCTCGGCGGTCGATCCGGGGATGACCACCAGGTCCGCGGGGCGTCCCTGGCGGAGCGCATCGGTGCCGTAGGTCTCGCGCGAGGCGACATCCGACCGAACGAACGATGGACCGACGATGGAGGTAATAGCCCGGACGAAGGCCTCGGTCACACGGCGGCGCCCGCGTGCGCGCGGACGAACTGGAGGATGCGGGTCGCCCCTTCACGGAGTCGATCGAGCGAAGTGGCGTACGAGATGCGGAGGAAGCCGGGGGCGTCGAACGCCTCGCCGGCGGTCAAGACGACCCGCGCCTTGTCGAGCAGCGCCTGGGCCAGTTCGGCCGAGGTCCGGAAGCCGTCGGGCGACAGCACGTCGCTGACGTCGATGAAGAGATAGAACGCGCCGGCCGGCTTCACGACGCGCAGCCGAGCGTCCTCCGCGAGCCAGTCGCAGAGCTGATCGCGGCGCCGGCGGTACTCGTCGAGCATCGCCGTCACGCACTCCTGCGGACCCGTCAGCGCGGCGACCGCTGCGTGCTGCGCGATCGAGTTGGCGTTCGACGTCGCGTTGCTCTGGATCGCGTTACAGGCCTTCACGAGTTCCGCCGGGCCGACGGCCCAGCCGCAGCGCCATCCGGTCATCGCGTAGGACTTCGACACGGATCCGCAGAGCACCGTCCGGTCGCGCAGCCGCTGCGCGGCGACGCCCGGCAGGTTGTGCGGCACAGGGTCGTAGATCAGCCGTTCGTAACAGAGGTCGAGCAGGATCCAGACGCCGCGCCGCGCCGCTTCGTCTGCGACCGCCGACAGGTCTTCCTCGCTCATGAGCGTGCCGGTGGGATTGCCGGGGGAGTTGATGACGATGCCTTTCGTTCGCGGTGTCATCGCGTCGAGGAAGAGGCGCGCGTGGGGCCGAAATCCGTCCTCGGCGTGCGTCCGCACGATGACCGGCGTCGCGTCCGCGAGCTTGACCTGCTCGGGAATCGTCGGCCAGCCGGGCGCGTGCGTGATTACCTCGTCGCCGTGGCCGAAGAGCGCGAGCGTGGCGTTGTAGAGGGCCTGCTTCCCGCCCGCCGTGATGATCACCTCGCCCGGGGTGTAGTCGATGCCGTAGTCGGCGCGATAGCGCGCGCACACCGCGGCGCGCAGCTCCTCGATGCCGGCGTTGGTCGTGTACTTCGTGAAGCCGGCGTCGAGCGCGCGCCGCGCGGCGTCGGCGATGCGCGGCGGCGTCGGAAAGTCCGGCTCCCCCGCTCCGAGATCGACGATATCGATCCCCTGACGGCGCAGCCGCTCCGCCTCGGCCGCCACCTTCATCGTCGGTGACTGCGATACGTGCTTCATTCGTTCTGCGAGCATGACCTTAAACGTCGGACCCCCATTCCACATTCAACATTCCACAGTCAGCACTGAGCATGCCTCCTATGCCCTTCTCGTAGTCGCGGCCAGTTGTTTGTCCCGCAGCCTCGCCTCGACGCCGGGCGGCACCAGCCCCGCGACCGAGCCGCCGAGCGCGACCACTTCTTTCACGAGCCGCGAGCTGACGTAAGTGTACGGCTCGGCCGGCATCATGAACACCGTTTCAACGTCGCCGCTGAGGCGCCGGTTCATGAGTGCCATCTGCATCTCGAATTCGAAGTCGGACACCGCCCGCAGACCGCGCACGATGACCTGGGCCTTCCTGCGCCTGACGTAGTGGACGAGCAGGCCGTCAAAGGTGTCCACCTCGACGTTCGCATGGGCGCCGAACGTCTCGCGCGCGATCTCCACCCGCTCCGCGACGCTGAAGAGCGGCTTCTTGTCGACATTGAGCAGGATGGCGACGACGATGCGGTCGAAGAGGCGCGAGCCGCGCTCGATGATGTCGACGTGGCCGTTCGTGATCGGATCGAACGAGCCCGGATAGACCGCGATGATGTCTTGTTTCATGCGCTATAGAACGTCAGTGCGCTGTCCCCCGACACGACCGTGCGGCGGCGTGCGAGCCGGCCGGCATGCTCCGGTGGCGCGTGCCGTCTGGCGTGCTCGAGCACCACGAGACCGGCGGGGGCGGCGAGCGCGGCCGCCGCGGCGAGCGCCGCGTCCGGTGCCTCGTCGTACGGCGGGTCGAGCACGATCACGTCGAACC
>JBOGJB010000235.1:0-4157 GCA_050745085.1 Vicinamibacterales bacterium | reverse complement strand
GCGCGACACAGTGGTGACCGAGCCGCGTGAACGCCTTTCGCAGCTCGTGCGGCACTTTCGCGGATCCGAGGGTCGGATCGTTCGGAACGTCGCCCACCAGCAGGATGCGCATCACGTCGCCGCCGCCACGTAGCGGACCCAGCCTTTCACCCGCCGGCTGGCCTGGACGGCGCGCGCGACGGCGGAGGGACGCCAGACGAACGTCTCGGCCGCGATCGCCGTTGCGCGCCCGTGCCCGCGCCCCGTTTCAACGTCGGCCTCGAGCCGGTCGTGAAACCGGCACCAGAGCGAGAAGTACGGCGCGTCGAGCGCGCTCAGGTAACGGACGTAGGAGGCGAACGGGCTGCCGGCCCAGCGTCTCTCGTGCCGCTCGTGCGTCAGCGCGCCGACCTCGTAGATGAACGACGCGCGGCCGTGACAGGCGAGCTGCGCGGCGTAGACGTTGTCCCAGACCGGCTCGCCAAGGATATACGGCCGAAACCGGCGGCCGTTCGCGACCCACCAGAGCGCGTTGACGGCGAACCCGTCAACACGCGCGATCAGGATCTCCGCAGGACGGTCACCGCCGACGTCCGTGCGGGCGAAGACGTACGCGTCGGCGCCGCCCGCGGCGATCCGATCGACGGCGTTCTGCGAGAGGGCCGTGTCGGAATTCACGTACGCGAAGTACGCGCAGCCCTCTTCGAGCGCGCGGCGGGCGAGAACGTCGAATACCTCCGAGGAGACCGCCTTCCGGACGCCGTTCCGCCGCGTGACACTCGTCGAATCCTGCGCGAGCACCCGCGTCGTCTCGAAGCCTTCCGCGTCGACCGGCCGCGCGTGGGTCGACGCAAACTGCAAGTTCGCCCGGCGCACCCCCTCGAGCGCCGCGAGCGCGCAGAGCGCGTCGCGCTGGCGGCGGTCCGCGTCGCCGTGTGCCGGATACACGTGGACGCCGATGAGCACCGAGGGCTCATCCGGTCGCGCGCCGGTGAGAGTCCGCAGGGTGCGGTCGATCGAGAAGTTGCGCTCGTAGAAGGTGCGGGCGGCCGTCCCCAGCGCCAGACGCCGCGCCGGATCGTTCGCCAGGCGCTGGCATCGCGCGATGATGGCCGCCGCGTCTCCGGCGGGCGCCAGCTCCACCGCATCTCCCGCGAACCGCCACAGCGGCTCCGACAGGGGGCCGAGCGTCGTCACCGTCGGCACGCCACAGGCGAGGGGTGCCATGAGGGATGTCCGCCGCGACGTCGCGCCGTCGGGATACGGCTGCACGAGCGCGTCGCACGCGCGAAGGTGGTGCGCAACCTCGCCGGAGACCAGTTCTCCGGCGGCGACGACCCGCGAGGCGTGCTCAGGAAACAATCCGCAGAACCGCCGCCGGAACCGGTCGCTGTTCCGGCCGATGAGGAGGACCGTCGTATCCTGGCTCGCGGCGAGCATCCCGCCGAGCACCGGCTCCAGCTGTTTTGCCACGTCGTCCGGATAGCTGCTGAAGTGGCCGACGACGAACGCGTCATCGCTCCGCGCCACCTTCTCCCGGACGCGCGCGACGGCGACGGGATCGTCCGGCAGCAGGACGGTCGACGGGATCGGCAGCCAGACGAACGTCCGCCGCCCGGCGGCGTAACGCGAGAGCCGCGCCTCCCACGACCCGGTCGACACGTACGCAATGCGGCTCGACGCGAGGAGCAGCGCCGCCATGATCCGGTGCACGAGCGCGAGCGCGTTTCGCCGCGCCGACTGGCGCGCGAAGTAGAAGAACGGCTCGTGGAACATCACGCGCACGTCGTCTCCGTGCCGGCGGGCGCGGAGGAGCAGCCAGGCGCACAGCAGCAGGTTCGCGCCGCGCATGCCAAAGGCGTTCGGCGCGTACTGCACAAGCACGATCGGCTCGCGCCCGCTGGCGCGCGTCGCCGCGAGGCCGCGACCGATGGCGCGCAGGCCGGACGGCCCGAAACCGTGCGGGAGCGGCTGTCCAGGAGCCCAGACGTGAACGTCTTCGCCGCGCGCGGTGAGCGCCTCGACGAGCCGGCCCGTGTAGTCGGAGATCCCGCCGGGCTGCGGCGGGTATTCACCGGTCAGGATGTGCCAGCTTCGCACTAGCGGGCCTCGGGCCTCGTGCTTCGTGCCTCGTACGGTGCCTCGTTCCTCGTGCCTCGTGCGGTGCCCAGTACCGCCTCCAGGCGATCGAGGTGGAGATCGAGCGTCATCCGTGCGGCCGTGCGGCGCGCGCCGTCGCCGAGGCGTGCGAGCGTGGAGGGATCGCCGAGCGCGTCGACGATTGCGCTTGCCAGCGCCGGCGCATGCGGCCGGCGTTCTTCCGCGAGCAGGCCGCTCTCGCCGTGGGTGAGCCACTCGCGGATCCCGCCGACGTCGAACGCTACCGCCGGCACGCCGTGAGCGGCTGCCTCGAGGCCGGTCAATCCGAACGGCTCGGGCCAGACGCTTGGCACCGCCAGAAGCGACGCCTGGCGGATCGCCTCGTCGCGCGCCGCCGGATCGAGCCAGCCCGGAAATGTCGCCGCCACGCCGAGACGAGCCGCCAGCGCACGCCACGACTCCAGCTCCGGCCCATCCCCGGCCATCGTCAGCGCAAGCTGACGTCCGAGCCGCCTCGAGGCTTCGGCGACGGCTTCGATCAGGAGATCGCCTCCCTTGAGCGGTGTCATACGGCCCAGGAACAGGATGTGATCCGATCGCGTGGCTGAGGGCCCCGCGCCGGAGGAAAGTCCCGCGCCACACGCAGGCGCGAACAGCGGGATGACGTGAAGCGAGCGCTCCGGCAGGCCGTTCCGTACAAACTCACGCCGCATGTGCTGGCTGGCGACGACCACCGCCGCGTACCGATCGAAGAGCGCGCGTTCGGCGCGCGCCCACGCATATTGGCGTATCATCACCGCCGGGCTCCGCTGGCCACAGCGCCGCGGCAGGTACATCGCGAGGCACGCTCGGCCGAACCGTCGATCGCACGGCTCCCGCCAGGGGAACCCGAACGACTTCTGGCCGCTGATGCACGTGCCGAAGTAGCCGTGCATCATCTTGACGACCGGCCAGCGCTGCACGAGCCCCTCCTCGACCTCGAGCGCGCTCATGTTGTGCGCGAAGCAGACGTCCGGCCGCCACGCCTCAGCCGCGGCAAACGTGCGCGCCGTGGCCGAACGTGGGAGCCCGAACCGCTCGACCGCCGGCCAGCGGGCGCCTGCCGCGGGGGCCGGCGTGTTGTGATGGAGAACCGCCACCGCGTGACCGCGCGGCATCAGACCGCGGGCGACCGCGGCGAGGTAGGTATCCACCCCCCCCGGTTCTTCGATGCCGTCGGTGGCCAGGAGGATTCGCAGTCGACCTGCGTTCATCTGCGTCATCTGCGGCTTAGACAGGCCTGAGGCGGAGCGCGACGCCTTCGAGACTCCAGGGATCGCCGCCGGCCGCGGGCGGCTCGATGCGCAGGCCGAGCGACGACAGCTCGATCTCGACCAGCTCGCGCGTCACGCCGATCACCGGCCAGAGGCCCGGGTGCAGCTCGACGAACAGTGCGAGGTCGTTGCGACAGGCGCGCACGATGTCGCGCATTCCCCGCAGCGCGGCCAGCTCGGCGCCTTCGACGTCAATCTTGATCAAGCCCGGTCTCACCGACTCGCGATCGCAGAACTCGTCGATCGTGATCGTGTTGACGACAAGCGACGACGGCGGCTCGCCGGCGGCACTGAGTCTGCTGATGCCATGCACCCCGGTTGTGACGAACCCCGCGCGGCCGGTCACCTCCGACGCCGCCGCGGCGACCGGCACGACGATGCCGCGGAGATCGTTGAGCGCCACGTGCCGCTCGAGCGCCGCGTGGATCGCGGGCGCAGGCTCGAACGCGTAGACACGGCCGTGCGGCCCGACCCACTGCCCGAAGAGCATCGCGTAGCCGCCGATGTTCGCGCCGACGTCGAGCACGGTGGCGCCCGGCGCCAACGCCCTCCGGAAGGCGCGGTACTCGTCGAGGTTCCACGACGTGGAGCGGTACTTCGGCAGCACGCGGACGATCTCGCCGTCCGGCAGGCGACACTTCACGCCGCGACCCGCGGTCCCGACGTTGAGCGCGCTTTCGAGCAGACGCGCGGCCGCCGACCGGAGCGGTCCGTCGGCGAGCGGCGCGGCCAGCGCGCGGGCGGCGCGCTCGAGCGCCGTGGGCC
>JBOGJB010000234.1:0-2757 GCA_050745085.1 Vicinamibacterales bacterium | reverse complement strand
CTTGGTCCTTGGTCCTTGGTCCTTGGTCCTTGGTCCTTGGTCCTTGGTCCTTGGTCCTTGGTCCTTGGTCCTTGGTCCTTGGATCCGACCAAGGAACTAAGGACCAAGGACAACGGTGGTCCAGATGTTCCGGGGCAATCCGCATGGGATTCTCACCTTCAGGTAGTTGTCGGTGACGACGAGCGTGCCGTCCTCCAGCGTCAAGCCGCGACGCATTGTGCCCGCCTGAGACGCGCGGAATCGCGCCGCCAGCGCCGCGCCAATCTCCCGCACGCGCTGACCGCGCGCGCGGACGACCGGGCCGGGCACTCTTCCATCCAGCCGCGCTGCCTCCGTTCCGGGCCGATCCGAGTACGGGAACACGTGGACGTGCGTGAGCGGCGACGATTCGAGATAACGATCCAGCCCCGCGAAGTCGTCATCGGTTTCGCCTGGAAAGCCAACGATGACGTCCGATCCGATGGCCGCGTGCGGCATCCGGCCGTGGATCGACTCGACGAGCCCGGCATAGAACGCCGACGTATACGGTCGGCGCATCGCCGACAGCAGGCCGTCGCTCGCGTGCTGCAGCGGCAGATGGAAGTGCGGGGCGAGCTTCGCCGAGGCCGCGATGAGCGCGACGATCTCTGGCGAGCAGTCCATGGGCTCGAGCGAGCTCACACGGAACAGGACGTCGTGGGGCGACGCGCTGAGCGCTCGCAGCAGCTCGAGGAGGCTGGAGGCTGGTGTCAGATCGCGGCCGTACGAGCCCAGATGCACCCCGGTGATCGCGATCTCCTTGAAACCTGCCGCGACGACGCGGTCGACTTCAGCGAGGACCTGCGCGAGCGGAGCGCTGCGGCCGCGACCGCGTGTCGTCGGGATGATGCAGTAGCTGCACGCCTCGTCGCAGCCGGTCTGCACGCGCAGCGTCCAGGCGGTGCGGCCGGCAATGCCCGGCGCGATCGGCGCGCCGCAGGGACCGTCGCCAAGCTCCAGCAACGCGAGCAACCGCTCCTTGTCTTCGTTGCGGACGACGCGCAGAACGTTGGGGAGCGCCGCCAGGTCCTCTGGACAGCGCGACGCGTAGCAGCCGGTCGCCACGATTTTCGCGGATGGGTTCGCCCGCGCGACGCGTCGAATCGTCTGGCGCGCGCCCTGATCGGCCGACGCGGTCACCGAGCACGTGTTGACGATGACGAGGTCGGCGGATTCGGGCGCCACCGGCTCGGCGCCCCGCGCGCAGAGCTCCGACTCGAGCCTCAGGGAGTCAGCCTGGTTGACGCGACAGCCAAACGTGATCACCGAGTACTTCATGCGCGCTCGCCCTTTCGGCATTCGGCATTCGGCATTGGGCATTGACAGGCGGCGTCACGGTTGCAGTCGCCGCGCAGCCTCCTCGATCTTCTCCGCCAGCTTCTTCTTGTAGCCTTCGAGGCGCGCCCGGAGGTCTTTGTCGCCAACTGCGAGGATCTGCGCCGCGAGGACGCCGGCGTTTGTGGCGCCGGGCTTGCCGATCGACACGGTCGCGACCGGCACGCCGGGCGGCATCTGCACGGTCGAGAGCAGCGCGTCGAGCCCTTTCAGCGGCGACGAGTCGATCGGCACGCCGATGACCGGCATGGTCGTGTGGGCCGCGACGACGCCCGCCAGGTGCGCGGCGGCACCGGCGCCGACGATGAACGCCTTGACGCCGCGGCCCGGAGCTTCGCCGACGAGCCGCATCACGCGGCCGGGCGAGCGGTGCGCCGACGCGACCGTCATCTCGCACGACACGCCCAGCTCGCGCAGGACGTCCACGGCCCCTTGCATCACTGGCGCGTCGGAGTCCGAGCCTATCAGGATGAGGACGTCAATCGGCATCGTTCCCCTCGAGGAATTCAGAATGCAGAATCCAGAATCCAGTAGGATTAGGCGCGCACCCCGCCTTCTGAATTCTGGATTCTGGATTCTGGATTCTCCAGAGCTTTCCGACCGATATCCGTACGATACTGCACATTCTCGAACGAGATCCGCGACACGCCCTCGTAAGCGCGCGCGATCGCCTCTGCGTACGTCGCGCCGCGTCCGACCACCGTCAGCACGCGCCCGCCGCTCGTGACGATCCGGCCCTCCCGTTCGGCGGTGCCGGCATGAAAGACGACGACGCCCGGCGTCGCGCCGGCCGCGTCGAGACCCTCGATCGTGCCGCCGGTCGTGACCTCCCCCGGGTATCCGCCTGACGCGAGCACGACGCCGACCGCCGGCTCGGCCGAAAAGCGGCAGGTCGACCCGCCAAGATCGCCCTCAGCCGCGGACGCGAGGACCGGCGCCAGCTCGCTGTCGAGGAGCGGCAACACGACCTGCGCCTCCGGATCGCCGAAGCGGACGTTGAACTCGACGACTCTCGGTCCCTCGTCGGTCAGCATCAGGCCGGCGTAGAGAACGCCGCGGTACTCGTGCCCTTCCTCGCGCATCCCCTCGACGACCGGCTGGACGATCTCGCGCATGACGCGCGCGGCCATCGCCGGCGTCACGAGCGGGCTCGGCGCGAACGCGCCCATGCCGCCGGTGTTGGGTCCGCGGTCGTCGTCGTACGCGCGCTTGTGATCCTGCGCGGCGATGAGCGGCAGCGCGCGGCGCCCGTCGCAGATCGCGAAGAATGACGCCTCGGGCCCGCGCATGCACTCCTCGAGCACGAGCCGTGTGCCCGCGTCGCCGAATCGGCGATCGATCATCGCGACACGGATCGCGCGTTCCGCCTCGGCCCGATCGGCGGCAATCACGACCCCTTTGCCC
>JBOGJB010000233.1:0-7288 GCA_050745085.1 Vicinamibacterales bacterium | reverse complement strand
GGGCTGTTCGCGTGCCCGCACACCGGCGTCGCGCTGGCCGTGCTCGAGAAGCTTGTGGCGCGCGGCGAGGTAGCTCGGGACGACCGGGTGGTCGTGATCTCGACCGCCAGCGGCCTGAAGTTCGCGGAGTTCAAGGTCGGCTACCACGCCGAGCGGCTCAACGGCGTGAGGCCGGCGCTCGCCAACCCGCCGCTCGATCTGCCGAACGACTACGACGCCGTGCGGCGGGCCGTCGAGCGCGTGGTCGCGGTCTGAATCACAGCGTTTTCAAGTGGCGTAAAACGGCGTCGAGCGAGAGTTCGGCGCCGGTCTGCCGCAAAAGGGGCGTCCGGCGTCTCGAAAAGCGAGATGCCGCCCGTTCAGAAAGCGGCTGTCGCGACAACCCTGACCGCCGCGTGGCGGCAGAGGGGCGAGCGGAGATGCCGTTTTCCGGCCTGCGGAGCCGTGGCGGATCCGCGCGGCGCCGATCGCTCCGCGTACGACAACCAGGTCTAGCACGCGAAGCGCGGGACCGGAGCCGTCTGCAGATTCCACGAGCGGTACACCTGCTTCACCGCATCGCCGAGCGCGCGACCTAGCGCCGGGCTGTCCATCGCCAGGGCGCGGAAGTACGCGTGCCCCGGCGAGGTCTCCCCGAGCGCCGACAGCACGCCGCCGCCGTTGCCGCGCGATGCCGGTACTTCCGCGCCGTACCAGTACCCCGACGCCAGATACCGATGCTTCTCGAGCAGGCCGTGCCCGGCGAGATCGATCGCGCGCGGGTCGAGGTGCAGCGTATCCGCGTACGCGGGCACGCGATCGACCATCACTTCCGTCCGGCTCGAGAGCGCCCGGAACCGGAGGTACTCGCCGCGACCGACGCGGCCCATCGCCCAGCACTCGAGCAGGCCGAAACGCCCGCCGGCCTCCACGGCGACGTCGATCGTCTGCGCGAACTCGCTGCCGGGGAACGGAATCGTCAGCCCGGGGTAGTACTCGAGGTGGCCGCCTGACCGAACCGTGAGCGTGACGGTCTGCGTGCCGCGCGATCCGTCCGGCATCCGATGAATACGCGAGGCGGACTGCGTGATAACGACCGCCGACGCGCCCGGTTCGACAGTGACGTCGATGGCGTACGCGTCGCCTGCGCAGATGCCGGGGCCGAGCGTGAGGATCTGGACGAGCTGCCGGCCGCCGTCGAGCGGGAAAGGACGGACGATCTTCAGGGGCGCCCTGGCGTGCGCGTGTGCGAGCGTCGTGCGCGCCCCGCGTCGCGCGAACACCAGCTCCAGGCGGCCCTCAACGGGATTTGACCGCATCGTCGAACAGCACGTCGTGTTGGATCCACTGAATGACGCCGTCGAGCCCGTCGCCGGTCTTCAGATTGGTGAACACGACGGGCTTGCCGCCGCGCATTTTCGCCGCGTCGCGTGCCATCACGTCGAGATCGGCGCCGACGTGAGGCGCCAGATCCGTCTTGTTGATGACGAGAAGGTCGCTGCGCGTCACGCCGGGCCCGCCCTTTCGCGGCACCTTGTCGCCCCCCGCGACGTCGACGACGTACACGCTGACGTCCACCAGCTCCGGGCTGAACGATGCCGCGAGGTTGTCGCCGCCGGACTCGAGGAACACGATCTCGACGTCCGGAAACTTCGCGAGCGTTTCTTCAATCGCCTCGTGGTTGATCGACGTGTCCTCGCGGATGGCGGTATGCGGGCAGCCGCCCGTCTGCACACCGCGGATCCGCTCGAGCGGCAGCGCGCCCGATCGCATCAGGAACTCCGCGTCCTCGCAGGTGTAGATGTCGTTGGTGATGACGGCGACGCTGTAGCGATCTTTGAGCGCCTTGCACAGGCGGTCGAGGAGCGCCGTCTTGCCGGAGCCGACCGGGCCGCCGACGCCGATCTTCACGCACGCCACGGTCATCGTCTCCTGGAAGGGTTACAGCTTTTCAGCGCCGTCCAGCTTTCCCAGATCTCGATCGAACGTACCGAGCGGCAGGTGTCCTGCCTTCCGTGCCACCTCGAGCAGCAGGCAATCAGAAAACCCGAGCGCGGGCTTCGTCCGGAAGGTCTCGAGAGCGGCCGACACGGCGTCGGACTCCTGAAGCGTGAGGTCCCGGTGATTCAAGAGCATCTCGACGGCCGTCGATATTTCCGACGCGCCGAGCTCGTAGACCGCCGAGAGCACCCACGCGGCTTCCGCCAACGCGAGATGCGGCACCCACGCACCTTTTCCGACGAAGGCCTCCGCGGCGGCGACCTGCTTCGCGTCGTCGCGGGTCACCAGCCGCACGAGCACATTGGTGTCAACGGCGCGCATGGCGCCTTCTCATGTGCCGCCGGACACCTTCCTTCATGTCGGCGAGGCGACGGGTGGTTGGCGCCCCTCGTGGAAACACCGCTCGATGCACGTCTTCAGACGTGTACCGGCCGACCCGGCGAACCACGATCTTTTCTCCGTCCTCGTCCCATTCCAGGACCGAACCCGGACCGATCCCAAGCCTTCGACGCACTTCGGCAGGCACCGATATCTGCCCCTGCGCCGTGACCTTCGATTGTGCGAGCGCCATAGTGCCAGATTACCACGGTAATGCGCCTGCGGCAAAGCCGCCACCGTGGGTCGTCACGACTGGAACAGACGCGTGTGGAGAAACGCCTGCTCATGATTCCTGATGTCCAACGCCGGCGTGCACGTGAACATGGTCTCGTCTCCGTCGCCGAGAGAGCGTTCGACCGCTTCCGCCAGCGCTGGCTGCAGGTCTACGAGCAGCGCCTGCGCCTGCGCCGGGCTGACCGGCATGCAGCGCGTCGCCGCGGCCAGCGAGGCGGCGATCGTGGACTGGCCGAACGCCAGCAGCAGCTCGCGCAGCGGCAGATCGAGCCGGCGCCCGACCGCTCCGACGACTACGGGGTAATGCGGTGGACGGACGTCCATCGACGTGGTCGCGTCGGGATACAGCCGCCGGACGAGAGACAGCGTTCGCGTGCCGAGACGGAGGCTGGTCTCGCGCACACTCCGGATCACCTTGTAGGCATCGACTCGACGCGCGAGCGATGCGAGCCGCTCGGACGCATCCGGTTCGGCCGACTCCCGCCACGCCAGCCGGACGGCCGCCAGATCGCCGCGGCTCCATCCGAGCGCGATCTCGTTCGACAGCAGCTCCCGAAGTCCCGCGAGATCCAGCCCCGCGCCGGCGTATGTCTCCAACCCGCCGGAATGTGCGAACGCCCCGATGGGAAACTGCGAGTCGAACAGCTGCAGGAGTCGCAGGACGGTGAGGTCCCGCCTGCCCTGAGCGCCGTCGAAGAAGGTCAATGTTTGTGTTCCCCAGGCGCGCTGCCGCGGAACGGCAGCCGCGTCCGCTCGGCGGGCACCCCGGCGCGCCGCAGCCGCTCCATCAGCACGTCGTCCCACAGCGCGACGATGCCCGCGTCTTGCAGATCGATGTCGCGGTGCAGATTACCGATCATGTGGCCGACGTGCGCGGCTTCGCGCAGGTCCCGCGGGCGCACGAGCAGCACGTCCTCCGGCGCCGCCGCGACGACGTAGGCGCGATCGATCAGCTCGTGGAGCACCTGCCCGGGATGCAGGACGGTGCCGGTCGGCAGCTCGAGCGCGAAGATCTCGCCGTCGGGCGCTTCGATGCGGCGCCTGACGCGCCGGCGATCCTCGGCGCTCATGGGAAGCTCGACGATCCGGACTCCGGCCGGTCGCGAGGCATAGTGATGAGCCAGTGATTGAATGAGGATCATGTGGGTCTGTCTGCACCTCAGAACAAGAAATATCTCTGCGCCAGGGGAAGGATGCTCGCCCCGCGCGGCACAATCTTCTCGCCGTCGATCGTGACGGTGTAGCTCTCGGCGTCGACCTCGATCCGCGGCAGCGTGTCGTTCAGCACCATGTCGCGCTTGCCGAGAGACCGCGTGCGGCCGACCGGCAGCCGTGTCCGGCCAGTGCGGGAGGGCGGCACGCCCCGGTCGATCGACGCGCGTGACACGAACGTGAAGGCAAGGGACTCCGGCGCCCGTCCGAACGCGCCGAACATCGGCCGGTACCGGACCGGCTGCGGGGTAGGAATCGACGCGTTGGGATCGCCCATCAGCGCCGCCACAATCATCCCGCTCTTGATGATGAGATCCGGCTTGATGCCGAAGAATGCGGGCGACCAGAGCACGAGGTCCGCATACTTCCCAACTTCGATCGAGCCGACATAGTCCGCAATGCCGTGAGTCCGCGCGGGGTTGATCGTGTATTTCGCCACGTAGCGGCGGATGCGCAGGTTGTCGCTCTCGCCCGTGTCGCCCGGCAGCGGACCGCGTGTCTCTTTCATCACGTGCGCGGTCTGCCAGGTGCGCGCGATGACTTCCCCGACCCGCCCCATCGCCTGCGAGTCGGACGACATCATGCTGATGGCGCCCAGATCGTGGAGCACATCCTCCGCGGCCATCGTCTCGGGACGGATGCGCGATTCGGCGAACGCCACGTCCTCTGGTACCTGCGGGTTCAGGTGATGGCACACCATCAGCATGTCGAGGTGCTCGTCGAGCGTGTTCACCGTGTAGGGCATCGTCGGGTTCGTGCTCGACGGCAGCACGTTCGGCTGCGCACAGACCCTCAGGATGTCCGGGGCGTGACCGCCGCCTGCCCCTTCGCTGTGATACGTGTGAATCGTGCGTCCCTTGAACGCCGCGATCGTGTCCTCGACGAAGCCGGACTCGTTGAGCGTGTCGGTGTGGATGGCGATCTGCACGTCGTGCTCGTCCGCGACCGCGAGCGCGGTGTCGATGGCGGCGGGCGTCGTGCCCCAGTCCTCGTGCAGCTTCAGGCCGATCGCGCCCGCCAGAATCTGCTCCACCAGCGGCTCGGGCCTGGACGCGTTCCCCTTCCCGAGGAAGCCGAAGTTGAGCGGCAGCCCTTCCGCCGCCTCAATCATCCGGTGCAAGTACCACGCGCCGGGCGTGCAGGTCGTCGCGTTGGTCCCGTCCGCCGGGCCGGTGCCTCCGCCGATCATCGTCGTCACACCTGAGTAGAGCGCCTCGATCGCCTGCTGCGGGCTGATGAAGTGAATGTGCGCGTCGATACCGCCGGCGGTCAGGATCTTCCCTTCGCCAGCGACGATCTCGGTGGAGGCTCCGATCGCCAGGCCGTCGGTCACGCCATCCTGGACATCGGGGTTTCCGGCTTTGCCGATCCCGCAGATCTTTCCGTCCCGCACGCCCACGTCCGCCTTCACGATGCCCCAGTGGTCCAGGACGATGACGTTCGTGATGACGAGGTCAGGCGCGCCCTCCGCGCGCGAGCGCTGGGATTGTCCCTGGCCATCGCGAATGACCTTGCCGCCGCCGAACACGACTTCCTCGCCGTAGCGCGCGAAGTCGCGCTCGATCTGCAGGATGAGCCCCGTATCGCCGAGACGCACGCGATCGCCAGTGGTCGGACCGTACAGGTTGGCGTACGAAGCGCGCGGGATCTTCATCGCGGCGACTCCCCCAGGCCGTCGCGAGACGGCCGATCACGCATGAAGCCGGCGTCTCGTGCGCGCTCGAGAGCGCGCTCGCGATGCTCGTCCAGCGCGCCGTCCACAAGTGCGCTCATCCCGTAGACGCGGCGCGCGCCTGCCAGCTCGACCAGCTCGACCTCGCGACCCTCGCCCGGCTCGAAGCGCAACGCTGTTCCCGCGGGGATGTTCAGCCGGCACCCGTACGCGCGCGCGCGATCGAAGCGAAGGAAGCGATTCACTTCGAAGAAGTGTGTGTGCGAGCCGACCTGAATCGGCCGGTCGCCGAGATTGTCGACCCGCAGGGTCACGGTGCGCCGTCCCGCGTTCAGCTCGATCTCCCCTTCGCCGAGGAGCCACTCGCCCGGATGCATACTCGGCCTCGCTGGAGCCGACACATCATATGCCGCAGGCGAAGGCCGATGCACACAAGTCGGTTCCCTGCTGCTCTTGTTGGCGCACGTCAACAGGAGACCCTGCTCAGGGCAGGACGTCGAATGCGTACTGCCGGTGTCCGCGCCGGATACGATAGCTGTCGAAATCCCTCCGGTCGACTGTGAACACTCGTCGCGTCCCGAGCGACTCGGCCGCGACGACCAGCGAGGCGTCGGCGAGATCCATCGGATGATCGGAGTACCGCTCCATCAGCTCGAAGGCCCGTCCGAGCGACGGCCGATCGAAGAACCAGACCGACAATCCCCCCTGCAGGATGAACTCTCTCAGCCGATCGGAGCCGAGGCTCTCCGGTCGGAGAATGTGAAAGGCTTCGGTGAGCGCGGGTACCGTGGTCCGGATCGGTTCACGAATGCCCTTGAGCACATTGACGCAGCGACCGTGCTGCCTGTCTTTCGGATCGAACAGCGCCACCAGAGGTCCGGTGTCGACGAGGATCATCGGCCGAGCTTTTTCCGCACGACGCGCCTGACCGCCCGACGGGTCCGGGTGGAGGGCGCGATGGCATAGCCGCCGGGCCCGAGCTTGATCTGACGGTAGACGTCGAAAGGGGTACGCTTCGCTTCGTGCTGCACCCGCTCCCGGAGGGATCGCAGGCCGCGCTTCAGCGCCTCGGAGATCGGGAGCCCGGTGGCTTCCCGTACTTCTCGCAGCGCCTCCTCGGCTTCTTCGTCGAGGCGAACCGTCCGTGTCGCCATGCCTTCCTCCGTGTATTACACAGTGTATTACAGTTTGACGGCGCCGGCCCAATGGAGGGCGCGGAGGAGCCTCGGCCCCGCTCAGCGAATGGGATCGTGGACGGTCACGAGCTTCGTGCCGTCGGGGAACGTGCCTTCGACCTGAATCTCCCGGATCATCTCGGGGACGCCGTCCATCACGTCGTCGCGGGTCAGGACCTTCATGCCGAGCGTCATGAGGTCGGCGACGGTGCGCCCATCGCGAATGCCCTCCAGCACTTCGGCGGTGATGAGCGCGACCGCTTCGGGATGATTCAGCTTGAGGCCGCGGGCCCTCCGGCGCCGGGCGACGTCAGCCGCGGTGAAGATCAACAGCTTGTCAATTTCGCGTTCGGTCAGACGCATGGAATCGCCTCATCATATCCCGCAGCTACCGAACCGCCGGACCGAGATCTGCAGCGCTGAACGGCACGTCGAGCCAGGCTGTTCCTGTGGCGGGAACGTCGACCATAACGTCACGTGACAACCGTCCGGCCGGCTGGCGCACACCCAGACGGTACCGGCCGGGTGGCACGTTCTCGAGGCGAAAACGGCCGCGTACGTCGGTTACCGCGAACGTCTGACGATCAAAGACATACACCCACGCAACCATCCACGGGTGGATGTCGCAGGACAGGAC
>JBOGJB010000232.1:0-4489 GCA_050745085.1 Vicinamibacterales bacterium | reverse complement strand
CCCATGCTCCGCGTTGGTCTCGCGACGCTCGTGCGCGAGCGCGGGAAGTTCGGCGAGGCCGTGCGGGAGTGGCGAGCCGTGCTTCTGGGGATGCCCCACGTGGCCGAGTGGCGGTCCCAGCTCGCCTTCGCGCTGGCGGACGAGGCCGCCACTTCGCAGCCGCCTGACAGCGCGAAGCTGGCCGAGGCGGAGCGGCTCTTGCGCGAGGTCGCCACCGAGGAGCCCGGGCTGCCGGCCGTGCATGTCAACCTCGGCAACGTGCTCGAGCGCCTCGGCCGTCCCGATGAAGCGATGACCGCGTATCGCGAGGCGCTGAGACTGGACGCCGGCCACGACGTCGCCCGCCTCAATCTCGCCGCGCTGCACGTCGCCCGAGGCGCGGCGGACGAGGCCGAGCGCGCGTATCGCGAGGCGATCGACGCGGATCCGCAAGCGGCCGAGGCGCACGCCCGGTTGGCGGCGTTGCTCGAACGCCGCAAGGACCTCGACGGCGCCGTGACCGAGTACGGTAGAGCCGTGGCCTTGGATCCCGACCTGGCGTGGGCCCGGAACAACTTTGGGTACGCGCTCGAGCGGCGCGGCGATTCCCCCGGGGCGATCGAGCAGTACCTGGCGGCGGCCGCGAGCGATCCCGACTACACGTTGGCGCGCCTCAACCTCGCCAATCTGCTGTTGCAGCAGGGGCGCACGGCAGAGGCGACCCGCGCATTCCAGGAGGTGCTGACGATCGCCCGCGCCCGGCAGGACGCGAAGCTCGTCGCGGCGATGGAGGACCAGCTCCGGCGGCTCCGCGGGAGATAAACTGTTAACGCCGAATGCCCAATGCCTAATGCCGAATGGGTCGGCGCATTCGGATTGTGCTATCTTCCGCGCAGCTTGCGTTCAGTTTTACCGACGATGGGCGTCGTTTGTCTGGCTGCGCTTCCGCTCGGTTTGAGCGCGGCGGCGGCCCGCTCGACGCGCGACGGCGTGTACTCGGCGGCCCAAGCCGAGCGCGGCGAGAAGACGTACAAAGCTCGCTGCGGAACCTGCCACATGTCCGATCAGTTCAGCGGGTACGTCTTCATGCAGAGCTGGACGGGCCAGACGGTCGACGCGCTCTACGATAACCTGCGCACGACGATGCCGAAGGATAACCCCGGCGTTTTGAAGCCGCAGGACTACGCCGACGTCATCGCCTACATTCTCAAGATCAACCGCCTTCCCTCGGGCGACGCCGATCTCAAGGGTGCGAAGCCGGTGATGAAGGAGGTCGTCATCGAGGCGCCAGAGAAATGAACGAGAGCGCCAGCGAGCGGGGGTGGGGCCCCGCGAGCATAAAAAATGAGGAGACACGCGACATGAGGCGTCGAATGCTGATGGCGATCGTAGCCGTCGTGGCGCTGGCGGCGATCCCGCTCGCCAACGGCCGTGGGACGCAGGCGGGCGAATGGCGGTACTGGGGCGGCGACGAGGGGAGCACGCGTTACTCGCCGCTTGATCAAATCAACGCCGGCAATGTCGCGAAGCTCGAGGTCGCGTGGCGCTGGAGCGCCGCGAACTTCGGCCCGGAAGTGGACCACATCTACCGCGCGACGCCGATCTATGTGAAGGGGAAGCTTTACACCGTCGCCGGCCAGCGCCGGACGGCGGTCTGCATCGATCCCGCCACCGGCGAGACGCTGTGGATGTACCGCGAGAAGGACAACCCGCGGTGGGAAGCCTCCACGCGCAAGAACTACGGCAAGGGGGTCGCGTACGCCGAGGTGGACGGCCGCGGCGTCATCTATCTGGTCACGCCCGGCTACTACCTCCACGCGCTCGACGCCGAGTCCGGTCTGCCGATCCCGTATTTCGGGATGAACGGCGTCGTCGATCTGCACGTCGGCCTCGGAAACTACCCGGTCGAGGCGGACACCGGCACGCTCGCGAGCGGCGACATCACCGCGTCATCCGCGGCCATCGTCGTCAACGGCGTCGTCGTCGTCGGCAACTCGCACGACCGGGGATACTACCCGGAGAACAAGGAGAACATCCCCGGGCACGTTCGCGGGTACGACGCGAAGACGGGGCGCATGCTCTGGCGGTTCCACGTCATCCCGCAGCCCGGCGAGTTCGGCCACGACACGTGGGAGAACGACTCGTGGAAGTACACGGGCAACGTGTCCGCGTGGGCGCCGCTGTCGGCGGACTCCGAGCGCGGTCTCGTGTATATCCCGACCGATACGCCGACCAACGACTACTACGGCGGTCATCGTCATGGGCAGAACCTGTACGGGACCAGCCTGATCGCGATCGATGTGAAGACCGGGAAGAAGGCGTGGCATTTCCAGATGGTCCACCACGACGTGTGGAACTATGACACGCCGGACGCGCCGAAGCTCGTCGACATCACCGTTGGCGGCCGCCGTATCCCCGCCATCGCGCAGGCGACGAAGCAGGGCTTTCTCTACGTCCTGAACCGCGAGACCGGCCAGCCGGTGTGGCCGATGGAAGAGCGCAAGGTGGGGCAGTCGGACGTGCCGGGGGAGAAGAGCTGGCCGACGCAGCCATTCCCCACAAAGCCTGCGGCGTTCGAGCTGCAGGGGATCACCGAGAACGATCTGATCGACTTCACGCCGGAGCTGAAGGAGCAGGCGCTCAAGCTCGCGCGGCAGTACCGGATGGGACCGATCTTCACGCCGCCGTCGCTCGCGAAGGCGCCGGACGGGACACAGGGAGCGTTCGTCGTCCCGGGAGCCAACGGCGGCGCGAACATCCCCGGGGGGGCGGCGGCCGATCCCGAGACGGGCATCGTCTACGTCTCGACCGAGCGCGGGCACAGCGTGATTGCCCTGGTGCGTGGCGACGAGAAGTTCAAGGGGGGCACGTCGGCGTACGTCTCGCTCGGACCGGGCGGCATCCGCGGGCCGCAGGGGCTGCCGCTGCTGAAGCCGCCCTACGGCAGCATCGTCGCCATCAACCTCAACACGGGCGACCACATCTGGGCGATCCCCGACGGCGACACGCCGGACAACATCAAGAACCATCCGGCGTTGAAGGGCGTGAAGCTGCCGGTGACAGGGAAGCCGACGCAGGCGACGCTGCTCGTGACGAAGACGCTCCTGTTTTACGGCGAAGGACGCGGCGGATCGCCGCTGTTCCACGCGGTCGACAAGAAGACGGGGAAGGAGATCGCGGCGGTCGAGATCCCGGCGGCGACCAACACCGCGCCGATGACCTTTATGCACAACGGCCGGCAGTACATCCTCGCGGCGATTGCGGATCCGGACGTCGCCGCAGAGCTCGTCGCGCTCACTCTTCCGAAATAAGGTGCTCATGGTGCTCAAGGTGCTCACGGTGCTCAAGGTGCTCGTGCTCATGGTGCTCGTGCTCTGCGTGTGTGGCGTCCGGCTTCAGCCTGGCCTCGCGGCGCAGGGAGCGGTCGCCTACCGGCTCGGGACATTCGAGGTCCGCGGCGCTCGATTCGTCGGCCTCGTCGTCGACGACGCCGTCGCGAGGCTCGATCAGGCACTCGACCGTCCGCCCCGCGAGATGGGAGAGCTGATCGCGCGGTACGACGAGCTGAAGCCGCGGCTGCAAGAGGCCGCGGCGGCCGTCGCCGGCCAGGGGGCGCGGCCGCGGTACGGCGTCAGCCTGTCGGCTGTCAAGGTGCTGCCGCCCGTCCTGCCCGGGACGCTGTTGAACGCGGCCGTCAACTACGTGGAGCACGAGCGGGAGATGTCGGGATCGAGCACGCAGGGGGCGGCCGCGCCCGCGAAGCTGCCCGACGCGATTCCCGGCATCTGGCCGCGGAAGCCCGGGGACACGCGGCACAATCCGTACCTCTTCCCGAAACTGCGGTCGGCGGTCATCGCCGACGGCGAAGCCATCCGGATTCCGGCGGGCCGCGATCGGATCGACTGGGAGTGCGAGCTGACCGTCGTCGTCGGCCGGACGGCGAGCCGGGTGCCGGTCGAGCGCGCGGCCGACCACATCTTCGGCTACACGCTCGAGAACGACGTCTCCGATCGCGCGGGCCGCGGCGACGGCCGCCACGGATCCGACTGGCTGATCGGCAAGAGTCATGACACCTTCGCGCCGCTCGGGCCGTTCATCGTGCCGCGCGAGTTCGTCAAAGATCCGCAGAAGCTCGCGATCACCTTCACATTGAACGGCAAGGTGATGCAGGACTCGAACACATCGCGCATGACGCACACGGTTTACGAGCTCCTGAGCTATGCGTCGCACATCCTCACGCTGCGGCCGGGTGACGTCATCGCCACCGGCTCGCCCGCGGGCGTCGGCACCGCGCGCGCGACGCCGATCTACTTCAAGGCGGGGGACAGGTCGGTCTGCACGATCGAGAGCATCGGGACGCTGTCGAATCCTGTCCAGTAAGTTTGTGACTGCACGCGACTGCACGTGTCCCCCGTGACTTCGCGTGACACGCCCGAGAAGAATCTAAACGGAGGTACCGGAGGTAAACGGAGGGTCTTAGCCACGGATCATCGCGGGCCGTCGCGCCGAC
>JBOGJB010000231.1:0-5498 GCA_050745085.1 Vicinamibacterales bacterium | reverse complement strand
GGTTGATTGTGCAGGCGCCGGGCGAGTACCACCTGCTCTTGCTCTCCAACCATGCGCGACGCCCCGGCGAGGCGCGACCGCAAGACTTGGCGACGCTGGGCACGTATCTGGAAGGGGCCGCCGAATTGCTCGGCGAGCGGGAATATCGGCTAATGACGGAAGAGCTGCGCGGCCGAGTGGTGGTGGCGCATGCTTTCGGCGAGAAATGAGAAATGAGACAGGAGACAGGAGACAGGAGGCAGGAGGCAGGAGACAGGAGGCACGCCTTGACTTGAGTGGCCAGCGAAGCGCAGCATTGATTCATTCCCCAGAACTCCGCGCGCGGCCTCACTGGTTCGCGCGATTACGATGAGCGTGAATGACGCTTCGACTCAGGCGGTGATCTGTCCGGGCTGCACCCGCCGCGTTCCGCGGCGTGTGGCCGTGTGCAGGTGCGGGTTCCGCCTCGCGGCCGCGTACGGCACCTCGTCTTCTGAACTGACCGGCGTCGACGAGCTCGAAGGAGCGTCGGGCGCGTGGATCCCGATCGTCGTGGTCGTCGCGGGGCTGGCGCTGGTCGGCACCGGCATCTGGTACAAGTCCATGCGCCGGACCAGCGTGTCGCAGGCCGCCGCTCCCGTGTCCGCAGCTCCGCAGGCTGCCGGTTCGGCCGCCGCAGACCCGAGGCTTCAGGACGCCGCGCCCGCGCCTTCTCAGACACTGAGTGCGCCCTCACCCGCGCCAGCCGGAACATCAGCACCTGGAACCTTAGGAACCCCAGGAACCTTAGGAACCCCAGGAACCCTAGGAACCCCAGGAACCCCAGGAACCCCAGGAACCCCCGGAACCCTTGAGGATGTGATTAGCCACGCCATGCCCGCGGTGGTGTCCATTGAGACCACGACGGCGCGCGGCAGCGGGTTCTTCATCAGCGCAGGGCTCGTCGTCACGAACGCGCACGTTGTCGAGACCAACAACTACGTGACCGTCAGGCTCGCCGGCGGCCAGGCGCTCAATGGGCGCGTGACGACTACGACCGCGGAGTACGATCTCGCGCTCGTGCGAGTCGCTCCTGCGCCGCGGGACCAGAGCGTGCTGCAGCCGCGCTCCGCGCAGGAGGTCCGCGTCGGTCAGGAAGTGATCGCGATCGGATCGGCGCTCGGCGTCCTGCAGAACACCGTTACCCGCGGCATCATCAGCGCCGTGCGCCGGGCCGGCTCGGTCGTGCTGCTCCAGACTGACGCCGCGATCAACCACGGCAACAGCGGCGGACCCCTGCTCGATCGCCACGGGCGCGTCGTCGGCGTGACGACGATGAAGATCGGACAGTCGGCCGAGTCGATCGGTTTCGCGGTGGCGATCGATCACGCGCTTCCGCTCGTCGCTGGTGGGCGCCCCGCGCCCGCCTCGTCGGCGCCGCCTCTACTCTCCCCTCCAATGCTCCGTCCGCACACGCCGTCCATCGCCGACGACGCGCGCGAGGCGGGCGTCCGGTCATTCGATCGCGCCATGCGGGTGCTCGGCGGGCGGGCGGACGAGATCGACGCCGCCTGGGCGACGTTCCGCAAGCGCTGTTCTCCCCGCGCGCGCGCCGCGACGGGCGATCGCGAATGGTTCGGCGTGTGGGACGACCGCGCGTCGCTGGTCCCGCCGGCGGGAGACTGCGCCGCCTGGCTCGACGAGATCGTCCAGGCCGCGAGCGCATTCCGCTCGGGCATGGTGGCGGCCGACGAGCTCGGCCGGCGCGCGGAGGTGTACCCGGGCGTGCGACGCGATATCAGACGACGATACAAACTCGACTGGACGGGGTGGGAACGGTGACTTCGCTGTCAGTTCCTGGTGCTTAGTTCTTAGTGCTTAGTCTGACTTCGCTTGCCACTCTCTTCGCTGAGGGAGTGCTCACGTTCACGGTAGCTTCGATGTTAGTTCCTCGTGCTTAGTTCTTAGTGCTTAGTCTGACTTCGCTTGCCACTCTCTTCGCTGTGGAGTGCTCACGCTTTACTGACTTCGCTCGCAACTGTCTCCGCTGACCATTGTTCGCTTGCCAGGCTGTTTGCGCTCGTCTCTCACGCTGTCTGCACCCGCCCCGGGCCGTGTCTCGCGTGCTGCCACACGATCAGGTCCTCGAATCGCTGGACGCCCATTGAAATTACTGATCGGCACAATCCATGCCGGTCCCCGCCGGCCCAGAATCCGGCCATCTCCAGTCACCGACGAGTAAATATGTTGAAGTTCTTACCCCTCGTTCGGAGGCTCAGATCGCAGGTTTCTCACCGATGCCTGTCGGGAAACGGGGTAACGGAGAGGGTGACCAGCGGGAGAGCGTGACCAGTGGAACAGCGTGACCAGCGACCAGCCGTCTGCGAAGAACATGGCGAGCGCAGACAGCGTGGCGAGGGAACAGCGGTCAGCGAAGGCGGTCGCGAGCGAAGCTCAATCAGCGAAGACAGTCGCGAGCGAAGATCAATCAGCGAAGACAGTGGCGAGCGAAGTCAGACTAAGCACTAAGAACTAAGCACTAAGCACTGGTTTTGCGGTGACCCGTCGTATCCGACATCCCGTCGGGTAGGAGACAGTCGCAATCGCTGGAGGAATGCGGAGCACGCCGAGCGGGTCGTCGTCGTTCCCATTCGACGGGTGTCCCTCGCCGGCCGGGGCGTTCTCCTCCGCTTCCTGAAGCCGTGCCCACATCGCGAGCGGCGGCAGCCGCTGCACGAGCCGCACGGGTGGTACAGGCTCGGTGACTGGCGGCAGAGGATCACCGGGACTCGCAGGCTCGATCGCGGCCGGGGCCGGAAACTCGAGGGCCGGCGTCGGCTCGATCGCGGGCGCCGCCTCGATGGCCAGATCTTCCTCGACAACCGGCGCAGCGTGAAAGACTCGCACCGCCTCGATGGGCGTGGGCGGCTCGATGACCGGGGCCTCCTGGATGACCGGGGCCTCGTCGGCGAACGGCTTTATCTCTCTCTTCGGCGCTACTTTGGCGAAGAGCACCGACCCGAAGATCTGTGGCTCCGGCACCGATGTTGATTCGGCGAGCGGCGAGGACTCGACCGCTTCTTCCTTCGAGAGCAGCTCGCCGAGCGACTCCGCGGTGTATCCGACGAGCGGCCGCTCCGGAGCCGGCGACAAGGGGGCGTCGCTTGTCGTCTCAGCGACTGGGTCGGGTGTGTCGAGCTGTGGCTCGGGAGCCGACGGCAGCGGCATGGCCAAGCGAGCTGCGTGCAGCCTCGCGGCCTCTGCGTTGGCCTTCAGTTCCGCCGCCGTCTTCAGGTACACCGCGATCTGCTCGGCAAACACATAGGGGTCGCAGCCCTGCATTTCCCCTTCGTCCGTCTTCTTCCTGAATCCGAACAGGCCGCGCTTCGTCCTCCCCTCCCAATCTTCCGGCGCCGCGAGCAATGGAAGGGTAAGCGTCTGTAGATGATCCGCGCCTTCGAGCGTCCGCAGGTGCGCGACCAGTTCCTCTTCCTGGCGCGGCGAGAAGAGCACGCTGACGAGGATCAGGTCCGGCACCCTCTTGTTGATTGAGGCGATCGCGCCGTCTTTCGAGTCGACGAGCGTCAGCTTCGCGCCGACGCGATCCTTGACGACACGCGCGAGCGCCGCAGCCTGTCGCGGGTCCGATTCGATGGCGAGGATGTACAACACGTGGATATCCGGGCGGAGCGGGGCAAGCCGCGTGCCGCGACGGTCGTGTCCCGGAGCCCAGAAAACCCGCGTGTTTTTGCGGCTCGGGCCTGAGCCCAACCCGCGGTGCCGGGCCGCCCCGACTCAAGCCGAGGCGGTCGATTACAGTATTGTGCCGGACAGACGCGTTACGTTTTCAACATGAAGAGGAAAAGCATGCCTCCGACGACCGCGAAGACGAGCAGCGGCGCGTTCTCGAGACTCTGATCGCGCAGCGCATCCAGCAGCGCGCCGCCGAAGTCGCCTACGCGATCGCCCCACGGAGTCACGGCCCCGCCCATCGGATCGTCGACGATCGCCTTCGCCTTCATCCGCACGCGTGGATCGACAAAAGCCAGCACGCCAAGGATCACGGCGAGGCACAGGACGCCGCCGATCGTTTCGCGGCCACCTTTGATCATTGCACTTGCCCGACACAAGCGAGGCAAGCGGCGTGCCGCGCCATTCCGCCCGCGCCCGCCGCTGAAACCGCGTGCCGATGCGATAACCCGTCGGACAGTCTGACGAATCGCGCTGCGCAATTACGAATTTCTCCGCGCTCCAAATTCGGCTTCGGTGTTACGAAAACAGCGGCAGTTCTGTGCCCCGACCCGCGACGTCCGGGCGTGCGATCGCCCCCGGTCAGCGCCCGCAACTGGCACCAGTCATGCCACTTGCGGCGTGTGCGCACCCCTCAGTGGGCCCCCGTGGCATGGCCGTTGCCTTTGTCTCGCCGCGTGACGCGGCGTGTGCCGCGTTCGGTTGTCAACCCCAGTAAGCGGCCGACACGCCGCGCACTGCATCGCCAATGACTGCGATGCAAAACGAGGGAGGGCCTCATGGATCGTCTAGTTCGCTTCGTGAAGTCGTTCGTGCGTCAGGAAGAGGGTCAGGACCTGCTCGAGTACGCGTTGCTCGTCGCGCTCATCGCGCTCGTCGCGGTGGCGGCGGTGACGGCGGCCGGGCTCAGCGTCCGGGACATCTTCCAGGCCATCGCTGACCAGCTCGCGGCTGCCGCGGCGAATGCCTAACGAAGGCGTGGGAAACCGAAAGGCCGGAAGCGCAAGCTTCCGGCCCTTCATCCTGGAGGGTCGCGATGAACGCGATGCTTCGGCTCCTCGGCAATGACGACGGACAGGACCTGCTCGAGTACGCCCTGCTAGTCGGGCTGATCGCCCTCGTGGCTACAGCCGCCGTGACCAGCGTCGGGCTGACGATTAGGGACACGTTCTGGTCCCTCATCGCCAACATGATGGGCGCCAATGCCTGAGGGCGTCGCGCTCGCCGCGGTGTTGGCGGGCGCGGGCGCGGGCGCGGCGATTGACATTCGGACACGCCGCATCCCGAACGCTGTCACGTTCGGGACTGCGGCTCTCGGTTTGACGCTGGCTGCCACCGGGCTGAGCGGCGTCTCGTTGTCGTCGTCGGTGATGGGTTTGCTGCTGGGCCTCGCGCTGATGCTGCCAGGCCGACTCTTCGGCGCCACCGGCGCCGGGGACGTGAAGCTGATGGGAGCGGTCGGCGCGGTGCTTGGCCTCGAACGGATCGTGCAGGCCTTCCTTTTCACCGCGATTGCGGGAGGCCTGCTGGCGGTGGGCGTGTCGATCGCCAATCGGCGCCTCGGCACCACCGTCCGGCGGACCGGAATGCTGATGACGGCGCCAGGAGACACCAGACGCGAGATCGTGGCGCCGGGCGCTGGAAATCGTTTCGCCTACGGGCCGGCAATCGCCGCGGGGGCGCTCCTCGCGGCCATGCTGTGACGACTATGACAAAGCGCAATGAACGCGGAGCCGCCCTCGTCGAAGCCGCCGTCACGATCCCGCTGCTGCTGCTCATCGCGGTCGGGA
>JBOGJB010000230.1:0-10177 GCA_050745085.1 Vicinamibacterales bacterium | reverse complement strand
ACACGTCCCTGTTCGTTCGTATAGGACGCTTCCTTCTCGACCCACGATGCTCCAGGGAAGACCAGGTCAGCCGCCGACACGAGGTCGTTCATCAGCACGCCCTGCACGATGAGGAGCGGCAGCGCTCCGCTGCGGCGCGCCTCGATGATCCAGGCGACATCGCCCATCGATCCGTCCGGGCCGGGGTCGAGCACGTAGAGCGCACCGACGCTTCCCCCGTCGACCGCTTTCCTGAGCGCGGCGATGTCCGGCCTGCCGGTTGACGGATGCACCTTCGGGTCGACGAGACCCAGATCGCGCGCGCCGGCGACGTTCGGCGCGTCGACGGGCGGCACCGGGAACTGCGTGTTCGACGGCTGGATTTTCTCTCGATAGCGCCAGCTCATGGCGATCGACCCGACGCCGATCGAGGCAGCGAGGCGCTGGACGAGGAACAGCTCTTCGACCGACGCGTGCGCCGACACGAGAAACGAGACCGGCGCGCTCGTCACCGCCAGACGCTCCCGCAGCTTGGTCAGCGCGTCCTGCCAGTCGGTCGGCTGCAGCGTCCCGGACGCGGCGCGCACCAGCGGCTTCTTGAGGCGATGGTCCGCTTCAATCCAGTGATAGTCGAAGCGCCCGATGTCGCACATCCAGTAGCCGTTGACCTCCGGATTGAACCGCGGCGTGTTGCGGATGAGCCGCGCTCCCTTGGCCCACTCCGGCTTCGCCTTGATCCAGGCGGTGGTGTTGCAGCCCTTCGAGCAGAGCGTGCAGATGGTGTCCACGGCCTCGGGGTTGTCCCACGGCCGCGACTTGAAGCGATAGTCCCGCGTCGTGATCGCGCCGACGGGACAGACGTCCATCAGATTGCCGGAGAGCAGCGAGTGGACGCCTTCCTCCTGGAACGTCGCGATTTCGCTGCCGTAGCCGCGATCGACGATGCTGATCTGGGCGTCGCTGTCGATCTCCCGCATGAACCGCACGCAGCGGGTGCAGAGGATACAGCGGTTGCGGTTGAGCATCAGCGTCGGGCCGAAGTCCACGTCGGCCCGCACCCCCTCGCCGTCGAACACCCGGCGCGGAAACTCCATCCGGCTCCGGTTGGGGCCGAACGAGTACGAGAAGTCCTGCAGCGGGCACTCGCCCCCCTTGTCGCACACCGGGCAGTCGAGCGGATGGTTGATGAGCAGAAACTCGAACACGCTGGCGCGCGCTTCGACGACGTCCGGGGTCTCGGTGTAGACGACCATGCCGTCGGCGCAGCCGGTGGAGCAGGCGGTCTGCAGCTTCGGCATCTTCTCGATCTTCACGATGCAGACGCGGCAGGAGCCGTCGACGCCGAGGGCGGGGTGGTAGCAGTAGAACGGGACCTGGATGCCGTGCTCGATGGCGGCCTGGAGGACGGTGCGCCCCCTTTCGACCGTCAGCTCCCGGCCATCGATGGTCAGCTTGACCGTGTCCATAACCTGTTGATCATACGGGAATTCAGAATCCAGACTCCAGAATGCAGAATCCGCAGTCAATCCACACTCAGCATACATCCTCAGAATTGCTTGACTCGTCCTCCGTGGGGTCCTAGAGTGGCCTCGATCGGCGCGCTCTAGTCCAGGGAGGCGCTTATGGGCGACGTGACCGTTCGGGCCCGCTTCGGCGGCGCGGTCGAGTGGGCGATCGCGGTTGCCTTCCTTGCCGCGACCGTCGCAGTCGGCTCCCTCATCGTGCGCGAGATGCGGGTCGCGCCGGCCGCCGGGGCCGCCGCGGCGGTCATGTCTACATCCGCTCCGGCGCCGCTCCCCGCCGCCGTCCCGGAACGCGCCGTATCGATCCCGGCCCTCCCGCTCGCCGACGGCGGCGAGATCAAAGTCGGTGAGACGCTGTCGGTGGTGTCCAGACGGCTGGGCCGCGCGGCCGAGAGCGGCCGGCAGGAAGTGGATCGTGGCGCGCTCGGCGAGCGGCTGACCCGCTTCTACGAGCACGAAGGCGTCCGGTTCATCCTGGTCTTCGAGCCGTTCGAGCGGAAGGGCGAGCCGAGGGTCGCGGCGATCTACCTACCGTAGGAACTCGGCCAGCGCGGCGCTGTCGCGGTTCAGCTGCACCAGACGCAGCCGCCCCGTCAGGGGGACCGTCACCTCCGCCACTTTGTCGGTCACGCGCACGAGCAGCTCGTCGGTCGCGCCCGACTCGTAGACGAGCGTCACGAGCGCCGGCACATCCATCACGGTGCCCGCGTGCTCGAAGCGGAGCGCGATCGACGCGCCGCCGGCGGCGACGGTGAAACGGAACGTCAGCTGCGGGATCTCGGTCCCCTCGATCCAGCCTTCGAAGAACCGCGTGAGGCTGACCCCCGCTTCCGCTTCCATCGCCTTCTTGAAGTCGTCGGTCCCGGCTTTGCGGAAGCGGTAATCCCGGTAGAACCGGCGCACCCCGCCGAAGAACGCGTCGTCGCCGACGAGCCGCCGCAGCATGTGGAGCACCATCGCCGCCTTGTTGTAGACGATGGCGCGGAAGACGCGCCCCTCGCCCTTGATGTGGCCGAGACGGTACCCGAGCGCGACCGGTCCCTGAGCGGAATGCTCGAGCGACCACTTTCGCATCTGCCGCAGCAGGTTGACGAACACGTCGTCGCCCCGCTCCTCGCGCGCGTAGAGCGCCGCGAAGTACTGCGCGAAGCCCTCACTGATCCACTGCTCGTGGTAGTTCTTCCAGCCGACCGCCTGGCCCCACCACTGATGCGCCACCTCGTGGGCGAGGAAGAACGACGGGAAGTCGTCGAAGCTGACCGGATCGCCGCGCCAGCTCACGGGCGACATCGGAAGCGGCTGGTTGAGGATCGCAAAGTACGCCGGGCTGTGGCCGCCCGGCAGATCGCTCTCGGTCAGCGCGAGGGTGAAGCTCGGATAGGGCGCGCCGCCGACGAGCCCTCCGTAGAAGCGCACGATGCGCGACGTGCGCTCGAGCATCGCGCGGCCGCGCGACTGCTGCCGCGGGTTAGCCTTGATCGACAGGGCGACCGACGCGATCTCCGCCTCCACCGCCGGCGGCTCTCCTAATGCCGCCGACAGCTCGCGTCCCGGCGCCGCGCCCACGTGCACGTTCGCGCTGTCCACCTGGTTGAGGCGCGTGATCAGGCACGACAGGTAGCGCAGCGGCTGCGCCGCGCTGAAGACGAGCAGCTTCCGCAGCTCCGAGCCGCCGGGCGTCGGGACCGCCACGATGCGCGTGTCCTTCAGCTCGCCCGTCCCAACCGCGTCCGCGTCGGTCGGCACGGTCAGGCGGATCGTCGCGGTCGCGTAGTCGCTCGTCGCGGACTGCGGGTACCAGTAGCTCCGGTTGCTGTAAATGAAGCGCGGCTCCGCCACGATGACCGGCATCTCCTGCGCTTCCTGCCGGTCCTGCCCGACCTCGATCGCTTCGCGCTCGAGCGACTGCGGCGGGAGCCGCCCGGAGTACACGACATCGAGCGAGAGTTCGGTCCCCTCGAGCACGGTGTCCGGCAGGTTCACGATGAGGCTGTTCTGCCCGATGACGCGGAGGAATAGCAGCCGGCCCATCTGGGGCGAACTGACCGACCGTACCGTGAGGGCCTCGGCGAGCCGCAGCGTCAGCGTCGTCGTCGCACGCGCCGTCGTCTTGAGCCGCACCGTCGTCCTGCCATCGAGCCACACGCGGTCGGGCCAGAAGTTCGCCTCGACGTCGTAGTGGATCATGTCGTAGTCGACCAGCGTGTCCTCGTCGTAATAAAGCCCGCGCACCGCCAGCTTCTCGGGCGAGGCGTAGACCGAGATGTTCTTCCGCCGGCGGCGGTCGAAGAGCGTGATGTCCTCCGCCTCGTTGCCCGATCGCGAGTAGGTGAGCGTGCCATGGCGCTTGGTCCGGACCTCGGCGAGGAAGTCGCCTGTGGGCGGCGTGAGGGACCAGGTTTCGCGGCTCAGATCGCTGAGATTGAGCGCGAAGGTCTGCGCGATGTGCTCGGCGAAGATGGCCTGTGCCCTCCGCAGCTGCGACGGCTCGACCGCTCGCGGCGACAGCGCGCCCGGCGACACACGCCGCTCGAACTCGAACGGGCTGACGCGGACGAAGGCGGACTCGAACGGCGCGACCAGCGCTTCGCTTCCCGCGAAGATCCGGACCTGGCCACGCTCGGCCGGAGCGCGCGGCTCGAACCGCATCGTCCCGTTTCCGCGAAGCACCAGGGCGGTCGCCCCCTCGGGCGTCTCCGCCACGAAGACGTTGCCGGCCGGCAGCTCCAGGGAAAAGTCCTGCGCGGTGATGACCAGGTTCTTCGCCGTGAACTGCTTCGACGGGTCGAGTATGAGCCGGTGCAGGCCGTCGACCGACGAGAGCTGCTGGCCGCCGACGATCAGCCACGGAGGGGTTCCCGGGGTTGCAGGCGTTCTCTGCAGGTCGAGCTGCCACGTCGCGATCCGTCCGGACCGGCCGCGCTCTATGAATACTTCGAACAGGACTCGATACGCCTCGCCTTCCGGGACACCTGCGAGCGGCAGGCGATCACGCTCGCGCAGCACGGCGCGGGTGATGCCGGGAGCGAACATCGACTCCGCGAAAGCCCGCGCGGACGCGTGGTCGGAACCGGGCGCCACGAGCCCGAGATAGGCGGCCGGATCCCCCTGGACGAGGGCCTGCTCCAGCCGCGACGCCATCACCAGCAGGCTGTCGTCGGGGTTTCCCGCCGGCTGAGCCGCGGCGGGCACCGCAAACCAGGCCAGCAGCAGCAACGCCGCGGGGACCCGGGTCATGATGAGAATATTAGACCCCGCCAGGCCGGATCGAGGCTAGAGCGAGCGCCGTAAAATCAGAATAGTCAGATCGTCGGCCAAGCGGGTGTCGCGCGCGTGCCGCTCGACCGCTTTGAGAACCGCCGCGCCGAGCGCAGCGGGGTCGTCGTGCGGGCTGGCGTCGATCGTGCGCTCCAGGCCGGATTCGTCGAACGGCTGTCCCTCCGGATCTTCCGCCTCTGTGATGCCATCGCTGTAGAGAATCAGCAGCTCGCCCGGGGCGATGCGCGTCGTCCGTGCCTCGTAGACCGAGCGGTCGAACATGCCGAGCGCGACGCCGCTCGACTCGAGCCGATCGTACGAACCGGCCGCCCGCCTCACGAGCGGGGGATTCTGACCGGCGTTGACGTAGGTCAGCGTGTCGGACGCGGGATCGAAGACGCCGAAGAAGAGCGTGATGAACCGCGAGGGCGGGCTGTGACGCCAGATCTGCGCGTTCAGACGTTCGACGAGCGCCGACGCCGCCAGTCCTTCGTCCACGAGCGTGCGGAGCACGGCCAGCAGGAGCGCCATCAGGAGCGACGCCGGGCTCCCCTTGCCGGCAACGTCGCCGAGCGCGACCACGACGCGGCCGTCCGGGAGCGGCAGGATGTCGTAGAAGTCACCGCCGACCGTGTTCGCAGGCCGGCTCAACCCGCTGGCCGTCACGGTCGGCAGCCGGAAGGTCTCGTGCGGCAGCATCGCCTGCTGGATCTCGCGGGCGACCTCGAGGTCTCCCTTGAGCGACAACCGATCCGCGACCTCGAGCAGGATCAGCAGGTAGGCGAACAAGATGCTCAGGAGCAGGGGGAGCGTGCCGTCCACCCACGACGGGCCGGGCAGCGCGATTGAGAAAAACGGCGTGCCGAGCGGCGCCTGGACTATCCTGAACCCCGCGAAGAGTCGGATCAGACCCGCAAGCGCCAGGATGACCGAAATCGCGAACATCGCGCGTCGCGGCGGGGAGAGGCGCAGGCTGAAGGCGACCAGGAAGAACCACACGCGCAGCGGCCAGCGCCGGTACCACGGCAGGTGCTTCAAGGCGCCCGCGTCGTAGCCCCGCGCGAAGTAGCGGTAGGCCTCGCGCGTGTCGCGGGTAAAGAGCCGCTGGACGTCCTCGGCCCTCAGATCGCGCGCGTACGTGTCGTAGAAGCTGCGCGCGGGTGCCATCTTCTTTTCTATACGGCCTCCAGAGGCCAGGGTTCAGAGGCCAGGGAACCTCTACTGAATAATCCCCAGTTCGCGCCCCACCTTCGCAAACGTGTCGAGCGCGAATTGTAAGTCCTCGCGCGAGTGGGTGGCCGTGACGATCGTTCGCACACGCGCTTTTCCGCGCGGCACCGTCGGGAACGCGAGCCCCTGCGCGAACACGCCTTCGTCGAACAGCCGGTCCGACAGCCTCATCGCGAGCGCGCCGTCGCCGGCAATCACGGGCGTGATCGGGCTTTCGCTGGTGCCGGTGTCGAACCCGAGCCGCTTCAGGCCCGCCTTGAAGAACTTCGTGTTGTCCCACAACCGGTCGATGAGCTGCGGCTCTTCCAGAAGGACGTCGATCGCCGCGATACAGGCGGCCGCCACACCCGGCGGATGCGAGGTCGAGAAGAGGAACGGCCTTGCCCGATGGTACAGAAACTCGACGAGCGCGCGGCTGCCGGCGACGTAGCCGCCGAGCGCGCCGATCGCCTTCGACAGCGTCCCGACCTGAATGTCCACCCGCGCGTGCAGGCCGAAGTGGTCGATCGTGCCGCGGCCGTTCCTGCCGAACACGCCGCTCGCGTGCGCGTCGTCCACCATCATGATGCAGCCGAATTCCTCGGCGAGCGCGGCGAGTTCCGGCAGCGCGCCGAGGTCGCCGTCCATGCTGAAGACGCCGTCCGTGATGAGCAGTTTGCGACGCTCCTTCGGCAGCTCCTGGAGAATCTTTCGGGCCGCCGCCGCGTCGCGGTGGGCGAATACCTTGATCTCGGCGCGGCTCAGCCGCGCGCCGTCGATGATGCTCGCGTGGTTCAGCTCGTCGCTGACGATGACGTCCTCGCGCCCGAGCACCGCCGCGACGGTCCCCGCGTTCGCCGCGAACCCGCTCTGAAAGACGACGACGGCCTCGGTCTCCTTGAACTCGGCGAGCTTGCGCTCGAGCTCCATGTGGATCGCCATTGTCCCGGCGATCGTGCGCACCGATCCGGAGCCGACGCCGTACTTGGTCGTCGCCTCGAGCGCGCGCTCGCGCAGCTTCGGATGCGTGGTCAACCCGAGGTAGTTGTTCGACGAGAGATTGACGACCGAGCGGCGATCGAAGCTGGTGTGGGCCTTTTGCTCATCGTCGAGGACCCGCAGCCGGCGATACAGGTTCTGTTGCTTGAGCGAGTCGAGGTCGTCGGAAAGATAGCGCAGCGGATCCGGGCGCATGGGCCCAGAATCCTATCAAATACTAGAGGTACAGAATTGCAATCCAGGGCAGGACCGCGACGACGACGTAGAACAAGGTCAGCCCCGCGACGACCTTATGCACCGCCGACAGGTGCAGCGCGATGCCGAAGCCGCCCGCCACCAGCTTCGCCCCGGCGAGCGCCCCAGCCTCACCGAAACTCGCGATCATCCATGCGATGAGGGGGTTGGCTTCGACCGCCAGGCCGAGGTGCCTGACGCCGACGTAGGTGAGAGCGCCGTCCGCCCCCTGGGTCAGCAGGAAGAGGATCACCGCGAAATCGCCGAAGCGCGAGCGGTGTAAGTGACCGCCGCTCCACACATTGACCCGCCTGCTGCCGCAGGGCAGGGACGCCGTTGCGTAGGTCGCCGCCATCGACCCCATCCAGAGAACACAAAGGCAACGCCTATGCCAGAACCCGCACCGGGGTCGCGGAGGACCGTCTACCCTTCAGTCGGGAGAAACTCCCGAACGACCACCTGCAGGATGGCGGCGGTGGGGACGGCGAGAATGGCGCCGACAACGCCGAGAAGGTGGCCACCGATGAGCAGCGCGAGGATCACCGTGACAGCGCTGATTCCCACCTGGCGCTCCATGACCTTCGGCACAAGCACGTGGTTCTCGAACTGCTGCTGCACGAGAAAGAAGATCGCGACAAACAGCGCTTTCTGCCACGAGATCGTCGCGGCGACCGCGACGGCGGGGACCGCGGCGACGAGCGGGCCGACGACTGGAATCATCTCGCCGACGCCGGCGATGAGCGCCAGTACATAGAAGTACGGCACGCCCAGCAGCCAGAGGCCAATCGTGGCCGTGACGCCGATGATCGTCGCGAGCAGCAGCTGGCCGTTGAGCCACGCGCTGATTTTGACGGTTGCGGCGCGACTGGCCTTCTCGATGCGCGGGCGCTGGCGCCGCGGGAACAACTGCAGGAACGCCGACCGCAGATTCGCCGCTTCGACGAGGAAGTAAAACGTCAGGATGAGGATCGTCAGCAGCCCGAACAGACCGCCGAGGAACCCGAAGACCGCCCCCGCGAGCGTGCCGACGGCATCGCCGGACCCGGGCGCCTGTTGAAAGGCTTCCTTCAGCGTGAGGCGGTGGTCGATGATTTTGGCGTCGACGAGCCAGTCCTGGCTGCGCTCGACCATCGCCGGCGCTGCGTTCCACAGCTGGCGTGCCTGCTCGGCGAGCTGCGGGACGATCATGATGCCGATAGCGGTCAGCGCGCCGAGGATCATGATGTACAGCGTCAGGATCGCCATCCAGCGCGGCACGCGCTGCCCGCCCTGCGGCAGCAGCCGCTGGCGCTCGATCAACCGCACGATCGGACTGAAGCCGATCGCAAGGACCATGCTGACGTAGATCAGCAGCAGGATGCCTCGGACGAGGTACAGGCACCAGAGAAGGACAACGGCGCCCGCGACCATCGCGATGATCTGCGCGGCGAGCGTGCGGGGATTGTGGGACGCTGGTTCCACTAGCTGGATCGGAACTCGCGCGTGAACCCGGCCATGTCGTCGTAGATGCCGGCCAGGTCGGTTGGCGGGGCCAGGAACACGACGCGCAGGAAGCCGTCGCGCGCGGGCAGTCCGAAGCCGGATCCGTACACGCACAGGATGCCGGTCGCGCGGAGCAGGCCGAGGACGTAGTCCTCGTCGGTCCGCCCGGGCGGCAGATCGATCCTCGGCATCGCGTAGAACGCGGCCGACGGCGCGACGCACGTAACGCCGGGCATCGCGGAGAGGCGGGACACGGTCAGCGCCGCGCGCTCGCGGAGCGCGGCGCGGAAACCCTCCTGGTGCGAACGGTCCCCGGTCAGCGCGGCGACGATGGCGTGCTGCATCGGCCCGGTGCTGCATAGCCGCCCGTCCGCGAGTTTCTTGATCGCCGCGAGCAGATCGTCGAGCCGCTCGGTGCGGCTCGCCGCCAGCCAGCCCGCGCGCCAGCCGGGCGCGAGGTACGCCTTCGACAGCGACGAGAAGGAGAGCACCGCCGCATCCGGGTTGATGCTTGCGAGCGACGGCACCGGACCGGCGTACGCGAGATCGCCGTAGACCTCGTCTGCAACAATCGGAAGGCTGTGCCGCTCCGCGACTTCGACGAGCGCGCGGCGGACCTCCAGCGGATAGGCCGCCCCCGTCGGGTTGTTCGGGTCGATGACGACCAGCGCTCGCGTGGCCGGCGTCACGAGGCTCTCCAGATGATCGAGGTCCGGCAGCCAGCCGCGCGCCGGATCCGTCCGGTAGTACACGGGGCGCGCGCCTATCTTCGCCAACACGGCCGTATAGAGAGGATAGGTCGGCACCGGCACCAGCACGTCAGTGCCGGGGTCGGCGAGCGCCGTCAGCGTCAGCTCGATTCCTTCTGATGTGCCCGACGTGATGAGCACGCGGTCGGCGGAGGTCGGCATGCCGCGCGACACGAGCTCGGCCGCAACCGCCTCTCGCGCGGACGCGATTCCGGGCGAGGGGGCATAGCCGTTGTGCCCATCCCGCATCGCCCGCTCGACCGCTTCGACCAGATGAGGCGGCGTGCGGAAGCCGAACGGGATCGGATCGCCGATGTTGAGGTACCGGACCTTGCGGCCGGCCGCCTCTACTTTACTGGCTTCCGCGACAATATTTCGGATGGCGTAGACGAAACCGCCGATGCGGGACGCGACCCGAACCGCCGCCGGCGCGCCTCCCTCGACGAGCTCGGGGCGCCCTGAGCGCGTCGAAGGGCGGGAACCCATGGCTGTGCATGTTAGCAGGACTTGCACCTGAGGGTTTTTCCGGAGCAAATCTGCGGATCCATGTAACTCCTACACCTTTCACGAGTGATTTTGGCCACTCCTTGAGGGCAACAATCCTGTTAAAACAAAACGCGTCAACAACTTAGGAAATGTGGCAAGACCTTTGGAATAGGCAAGGGCGTGGGGACTGCGACCTCATCGCTCGCCGGCATCGCCACTGTCGGCCTGACTGCGGTTCTCACCATCTCCATCCTCCCG
>JBOGJB010000229.1:0-2967 GCA_050745085.1 Vicinamibacterales bacterium | reverse complement strand
CGCCAGCCCGTTCACACCGTCTACGGCGGGGCCCACTTGTTCAAGGCAGACACGGCGCGCCGCCTCGGCGAGCGCGGGCTCGCGGCGCTGGACCAGCACGGCGGCGATCCGGTCGAGTTCGCCGCCGCGCTCGGCCTGGACGTCGATGCGGCGCTCGCCCGGACAATCCGCGAGCGCGTCGTCGCAAAACTCCGCACGGAGCCGGTCGAGGACTTCCGCATCGACTTCGAAGACGGGTACGGCAACCGGCCCGACGCTGACGAGGACGGCCACGCCGCCGCCGCGGCGCGCGAGGTGGCACGCGGACACCGCGAGCGCTCGCTGCCGCCGTACGTCGGCATCCGCATCAAGCCGCTCAGCGGCGAGCTGCGCGAGCGCGCCGTCCGGACGCTGAACCTCTTCGTCTCGACGCTGGTCGATGTCGCCAGCGAATTACCCTCCAATTTCGTCGTCACCTTGCCGAAGATCACGGCGGTGGGGCAGGTGTCCGTGCTCGTCGATCGGCTCGAACGTCTGGAGCAGAAGCTGAACCTCGACGCGGGCGCGCTCCGGCTCGAGCTGATGATCGAAACGACTGAAAGCGTCCTCGACCCGCGCGGCGGCTGCGCCATCCCCGCGCTCGTCGAAGCGTCGCGCGGGCGGTGCCGTGGCACCCACTTCGGGACCTACGACTACACGGCCTCGTGTCAGATCACGGCGGCCCACCAGCACATGACCCATCCGGCGTGCGACTTCGCGAAGCACATGATGCAGGTCGCGCTGGCGTCAACCGGCGTCTGGATGTCGGACGGCGCCACCAACGTCATGCCGATCGGCGATCGCGCAACCGTCCACGCGGCGTGGCGGCTCCATGCCGCCCACATCCACCACTCACTCGTGGGCGGCTTTTATCAGGGCTGGGACCTGCATCCGGCGCAGCTGCCGAGCCGTTACGCCGCCGTGTACGCGTTCTTCCTCGAAGGTCTCGACGCCGCCTCCACGCGGCTTCGCAACTTCGTCGAGAAGGCGGCGCAGGCGACGCTCGTCGGTGACGTGTTCGACGACGCCGCGACCGGACAGGGGCTGTTGAACTACTTCCTGCGGGGGCTGAACTCGGGGGCGATCACGGAAGAGGAGGCCGTTGAGCGTAGCGGATTGACGCTGGAGGAGCTGAGGAGCCGATCCTTCGTCACGATCCTGACAGCAAGACAGGCTCGTACTTGAGCGGGTTTATCGGCTGACCGTCGCCTCAATGAATCCGTGCGGCTCCTCGGTCGCCACGAAGATCTCGTTCTTGTCCTCCAACCCGAACGGTGACAGATCCACGGGGAGGTGATGCCGGTTCGGAAGCGTCAACGTGATTTCCGCGATCTCCTCGTACGCGCTCAGCACCGCATCCGCCATGGCGTACAGCGTGTGCTGCACCGACAGGCTGTCGTGGACGGAGAACGTGTCGAGAAGCGCCTGCCGGACGCCGAGCCAGTAGGGACCGAACGTCACCTCCGGCTTGATGTAGGTCCACTTCGCCGTCATCGTCGTCGCGAAGATGCGGTCGCGCGTCTCGCGCAGCGTCGTGAACGGATCCTTCAGAAACCCTGCGAAGGCCGAGCCGGTCGTCTTGAGAATCTGCAGCCCGTCGATGCCTGCCACGACCGACACGCGCTCGCCGTTGCTCGTCACTGACGCCGTGCGGCGCTCGCCGCCGGCGTCCACGAACGCGTGGTTGTGCGGCCGGCCGCCGACCGGCAGCCGCGCCCAGATCCGCTCGGCGATCTCGATCCGCGCGCGCGAGACCTGTGGGTTCTCCCGCAGGAAATGCGCCGCGAGCGCGAGGCCGAACTGCTCGATCTGATCGATGCGGACGCCCGCCGCCAGCGCGTACACGGTGTTCTTCATCGTGTCGGTCGGCAGCACCTTGCGGTTGTCCCCGGCGATGTGCGCCTCCTCGAAGTCCCCTTCGAGGCGAACCGCTACAGTCAGATCTTTCAAGTCGTGACGGTCGCCGTGCCGCACGACCTTCACGACCCGGATTCGCGCTTTGCCGTAACTGTTGAGGCCTAGTCTCGCCATGTTCTGGATTCTGGATTCTGAATTCCGGATTCCGACTCAGCTTCCTCTGTACGTCGAGTATCCGAATGGGCTGATCAGCAACGGAACGTGATGGCGCTCTCGCGGATTCCGGATCTCGAAGACTACGGACACGAACGGGTAGAAGCTCTCCTGCCCCAGCGTGGAGAAGTAGTCGGCCACCTCGAACGTCAGGCGGTACGTGCCGGCATTTTCTTCCGGAGCCAGCTCGCGCGCGCGGCCGTCCGCGTCGGTCGTCGCCTGCGCGACCTGCCGCCAGCCGCCCGATTCCTGCCGTTCGAGCGTGACGGCGACGTTCGCGGCCGGTCGCCCGCGTGAGGTATCCAGCACGTGCGTGCTAATCATGCTCCTGGCCTTTGGCTTCAGGCCCTTGGCCTCCGGTTTCGTCGAGCAGCTTCTCCAGCCGCAGCCGTGTGACCTTCCGTTGTTCTGCCGCCGCGATGCCCAGTTCTTCGTCTGGTTTGTTGTCGAGCCGCGCTTCGAGGAGCGCGAGCATCTCCTCTGCGCTCCTGCCCGTGGCGCACACGATGAAGATGTGCCCGAAACGTGCTTCGTACGCGCGGTTCGCGTCCGCGAGACGTGAGAGGACCTCCGAACGCGCGCCGTGTGTGCCGGCCTGCTCGCGGGCGGCCCAGCCGCTCGCGGCGCGCCCGCCGATGCGCGGATGGGCGGCAAACGCCTGCAGCCAGTCCCGGCGCTCGAGCGATCGCAGGATGCGGTCGCTCCGCTCGAGCAGCGTGTGCCGGCTGGCGAACGGCCGCCCCGCCACCATCGCCCCAACCCACGCGTCGCTCCCGCAGCAGCGCCGCAGCGCCTCGGCGCACGCGCCGGCATCCAGCCCGTTCAGCCGCTCGACGCCGTCCGCGCCGGCGCTCATCCCGCGGTCCGCCCGAACAGCCG
>JBOGJB010000228.1:0-2528 GCA_050745085.1 Vicinamibacterales bacterium | reverse complement strand
GTACAAGACGGCCGACGGCGGCCGGACGTGGAGGCAGGTCCTCAAGGTTGACGAGGACACTGGCGCCAACGATCTCGCGATGGATCCGTCGAACAACCAGGTCCTGTACGCCTCGACGTACCAGCGCCGCCGCACGGCCTGCTGCATGAACGGCGGCGGTCCGGGGAGCGGGATCTGGAGATCGACCGACGGCGGGGAGACGTGGACGAAACTGAAGGGCGGCGTCCTCGACGGACCGCTGGGCCGCATCGCGTTCGACATCTACCGGAAGCGGCCGAACATCCTGTACGCGCTCATCGAAGGTCCCGCCCAGCAAGGTGCTCAAGGTGCTCAAGGTGCTCAAGGTGCTCAGGCCGCCGGACAAGGGGGCGATCAGGGTCCGCGCGCTCAGCCGCTCAATAATTTTCCGACCGGTCTTTATCGCTCCGACGACTCCGGAGCGACGTGGCGGAAGGTCAACAACGCCAACCCGCGTCCGATGTACTTCAGCCAGGTGCGACTCGATCCCAACGATCCGGACGTCGTCTACCTCGGCGGCGTCGATCTGCACCAGACGCTCGACGGCGGCAAGACGATGAACACGGCGGCCGCCTCGAGGACGCACTCGGACCACCACGCGATCTGGATCAACCCCGCGAACTCCAAGCATGTGCTGATCGGGAACGACGGCGGCCTCGCCGTGTCGTACGACATGTCGAAGACCTGGAACTTCCTGCCGAACCTGCCGGTCGGGCTCTTCTACCACGTGGGCTTCGACATGGCGACGCCGTTCAACGTGTGCGGCGGCATGCAGGACAACTACAGCTGGTGCGGCCCGAGCGCGGTGCGCGGCAGCGCCGGTATCTCGAGCCATCACTGGGGCACCGTTCAAGGCGGTGACGGCTTCGTCGTTCTTCAGGATCCGTCCGATTTCCGCGTCGCGTTCAGCGAGTCGCAGGACGGCAACATGGTGCGCATCGATCGCCGGACCTGGGAGACCATGAGCATCCGCCCCCTGCCGGCGCCGGGCGAGCCGGCGTATCGCTGGCACTGGGACACGCCGCTTATCTTCTCGCCGCACGACCCGAAGGTCGTGTACGCCGCTGCCAACAAGGTTTTCCGATCGCCCGACCGCGGCCTGACGTGGACCGCGATCAGCCCGGACCTCACGAGCGGCGCGAACCGGGACGACATCGTGACGATGGGCCTCAAGGGAAGCGAGATCAGGTTCTCGCGCAACGACGGCATCGCCGCGTGGCCGTCGATCGTGGCCTTCGCCGAATCGCCGAAGAAGCCGGGCCTGCTCTACGCGGGCACCGACGACGGGCGTCTCGCCGTATCGCGCGATGGCGGCAGGAAGTGGGATGACGTGTTCAGCAAGGTGCCGGGCGTGCCGAAGGACATCTCCGTCTCCGAAGTCGTGCCGTCACGGTTCGACGAAGGGACGGTCTACGCGACGTTCGACGGCCACCGGCAGAACGACTTCGAGACCTACATCTACGCGAGCAGCGACTCGGGTCAGACGTGGCGATCGATCTCGTCGAATCTGAAGGGCGAAGTCGCGCGAACGCTTACCGAAGACATCAGGAATCCGGACGTGCTGTACCTCGGCACGGAGACGGGCTTGTTTGTGTCGCTCGACCGCGGGAAGAGCTGGTCACGGCTCAGGGCGAACCTGCCGACGGTGCGCATCGACGAGATCACGATCCATCCGCGCGACAATGCCATGATCCTGGCGACGCACGGGCGCGCGCTCTGGATTCTCGACCACCTCGAGCCGATCCAGGAGTACACGACGACGCAGACGATGACGGGGGACGCGAAGTTCTTCAGTCCGCCGCCGTCGTCGATGTACCGACGGCCCGCGCGCGATCGCAACTACGAGTTCTGGGGGGACCAGACGTTCTTCGGCGAGAACCCGCCGCAGGCCGCGGTGGTGTCGTGGTACTCGAAGCGCCAGCTGGGTGAGGTCTCGCTGAAGATCACGGACGCGACGGGGCGCGAGGTGCGCGAGATCTCGGGCCCGGTGCTCGCCAACAGCAACAAGGCGGGCATTCAGACGGCATGTTGGGATCTCCGCGTGCAACCCGGACCGGCGCTCCAAACCCCGGGTGCTCAAGGTGCTCAAGGTGCTCAGGGTGCACAGGGTGCACAGGGGGCCGGTGCCCAGAGTGCCCAAGGTGCTGGTGCGCAAAGTGCAGGAGGCCGGAGTCCGTTCGGTGCCGGCTGCGGAGGCCAGGCCGGGGGATTCGGCGGCGGCGGTGGCGGCTTCGGCGGCGCCGCGAGCAATGCGGGACCGTTCGTGCTGCCCGGCGTCTACACCGTCGCGATCAACGTCGACGGCAAGACCGTCGACACCAGGCCGCTGCGCGTGACCGGCGATCCGGAGGTCGTACTGACTGACGCCGAGCGCAGGAAGCTGTTCGACATGGCGATGGAGCTGCACGAGCTGCAGCGGCGCGCGACGGAGAGCGCCAACGCGATCGCGCCGCTCAACAACCGCATGACCGAGCTGGCGAAGGAGATCGGCGCGAAGAACGATCTGCCGG
>JBOGJB010000227.1:0-7326 GCA_050745085.1 Vicinamibacterales bacterium | reverse complement strand
CGTGAGCGCAGTGACAAAGAGCGCCGAGGCGGCGCGAATCGCCGCGGCGTGCTCCGCGCGCCGCGTCGTGAGGATCCCGACCAGCGTTCCGGCGTTCATAACGGATGATCTTAACGTATGAAAACCGCACTGACAATCGCCGGTAGCGACTCGGGCGGCGGCGCCGGCATTCAGGCGGACCTGAAGACCTTCACCGCGCACGGTGTGTTCGGCACCTCGGCCGTAACGGCCATCACCGCCCAGAACACGCTCGGCGTGACCGCCTGGCAGGCGGTTCCGGCCGATCTGGTCACGGCGCAGATCGAGGCGGTCGCCGGCGACATCGGGGTCGACGGCGTCAAGACCGGTATGCTCGCGACCGCCGCGATCGTCGAAGCGGTCGCCGCCGCGATCGGGAGTCTCGACCTGCCCCGGGTCGTGGTCGATCCGGTGATGATCGCCAAAGGCGGCGAGCGCCTGCTCGAGGATGATGCGGTCGGGGCCATGCGCGCCGAGCTGTTCCCGCGCGCGTACATCGTCACGCCGAACGCGGCCGAGGCGGCGGCCCTCGCGGGCATCCCGGTGCGAACCCTCGAACAGGCGCGCGAGGCGGCCAAGCGGATCGCGGCGCTCGGGCCAGGGGCCGTGATCGTCAAAGGCGGGCACCTCGACACGGCTGACGCGATCGACGTCTTCTACGACGGCCGCGATCTCGTCGACCTGTGGGCCGAGCGGATCGATACGCCCCATACGCACGGCACCGGCTGCACGTTCTCGTCCGCGATTGCAGCCAACCTCGCGCTGGGGCTGCCGCTCGCCGACGCCGTCGCGCGCGCGAAGACCTACCTGACCGAGGCCATTCGGCGGGCGCCGGGGCTCGGCCGGGGCCACGGACCATTGGGCCTGCCCTGAGCGAGGCGACGGGCGAGAGCCGTCGCCGAGTCGAAGGGTATAATTTGAACGTGAACCGCTTCGCTATCGTCGAGGCGCCGCTGAAGGCGTCGGACATCGCCGGTCTCGTCGCCGATCCCGCGTACGGCGCGGTGGCGACCTTCATCGGGACGGTCCGTCGGCTGAACCTCGGGCGCCGCGTCGAGCGTCTTGACTATGAGGCGTACGCGCCGCTGGCCGTCAGGGCGTTCGAGCGGATCGCGGCAGAGGCGGCCGAACGGTGGCCGGGTACGGCGCTGGCCGTGCACCATCGGGTCGGTCGCGTAAGCGTCGGCGAGGCGAGCGTCATGATTGCCGCGGCGTCGCCGCATCGTTCGGACGCCTTCGCCGTGTGCCGTTACGCGATCGAGCGCGTGAAGCAGATCGCGCCGATCTGGAAGCGCGAGCACTTCGAGGGGGGCGACGTCTGGGTCGAAGGCGCGACGGCCGACCCGGACGACGCGAGCGCCAGAGAGGACGCGCTGCGGCGGGCATGCGCGTGACCGTGCGCCTGTTTGCCCGACTGAAAGACCTGGTCGGCGCCGGCGAGCTGGCCCGCCAGGTGGAACCCGCCGCCGACGTGGCTGCGGTTTGGAGCGATCTGGTGCGCGAGTTCCCGGCGCTGGCGCCCTACACCTCGTCGATTTCCGGCGCCGTGAACGCGGAGTACGCGCGGATGGACGCGCCGGTCGCCGAGGGCGACGAGGTGGCGTTCCTGCCGCCCGTATCCGGTGGAACACCATGTTCGACAAACTGAACGCCGTTGAGGCGCGCTATAACGACCTGCTGACGCGAATCGCCGACCCGGCCGTCCAGGCCGATCCGGGCGAATACCGTACGCAGGCCAAAGCGCTCGCCGAGATCGAGCCGCTCGTCGAGACATTCCGCGAGTACAAGACCGTCGCGCGCGAGCTGGCGGAAACCGAGGAGCTGGCCGCGTCGGGCGACGCCGACATGCGCGACCTCGCATTGCAGGAAGCCAAGTCGCTCGAGACGAGGCGCGACGCGCTGCTCGCCGAGATCAAGGTCCTGCTCGTGCCGAAAGACCCGAACGACGAGAAGAACGTCGTCGTCGAGATCCGCGCGGGGACCGGAGGAGACGAAGCGGCGCTCTTCGCCTCGGACCTGCTGCGCATGTACACGCGTTTCGCCGAGCGGCAGGGCTGGAAGGTCGAGATGATGTCGACGAGCGAGACCGGCGTCGGCGGCATCAAGGAAGCGATCGCGATCATCGAAGGGCGGAACGTCTACAGCAAGTTGAAGTACGAAAGCGGTGTCCACCGCGTGCAGCGGGTCCCGGCAACGGAGGCGAGCGGCCGCATTCACACCTCGACCGCCACGGTGGCCGTGCTGCCGGAAGCGGAAGAGGTCGACATCCAGATCGACGCGAAGGACCTGCGCGTGGACACGTTCTGCTCCAGCGGCCCTGGCGGCCAGAGCGTCAACACGACCTACTCCGCCGTGCGCATCACGCACATCCCGACCGGCGTCGTCGTGTCGCAGCAGGACGAGAAGTCCCAGATCAAGAATCGGCAGAAGGCGATGAAGGTGCTCCGGTCGCGGCTCTACGAGATGGAGCTGCGCAGGCAGCAGGAGGCCATCGCGCGCGATCGCCGCAGCCAGGTAGGCAGCGGCGACCGGTCGGAGAAGATCAGGACGTACAACTTCCGCGAGAACCGCATCACGGATCACCGCATCAATTTCACGGTGCACCGCCTCAGCGAGGCGCTCAACGGCGACCTCGCGGAGCTCATCGACGCGGTGGTCACGCACTACCAGTCGGAAAAGCTGAAGGAAGCGACGGCGGCCGAAGCGCGGCCGGTCTGACGTGAACACAACCTTCGCGGACGAGGTGGCGCGCGGGCGCGAGCGGCTCGTGGCGGCCGGGATCCCGGACGATCAGGCGCGGCTCGACGCCGAGCTGCTGGCGCGGCACGCCCTGGGGTGGGACCGGGCGGTGTGGCTCGCCTCGCGCCGCGATCCGGCGCCGGACCCGTTCGTGGCGGAGTACGACACGCTGGTCGCCCGACGCGCCGCACGTGAGCCGATCAGCCTGATTACCGGCGCGCGTGAGTTCTGGGGGTTGCAGTTCGACACGAAGCCGGGCGTCCTGATTCCCCGCCACGAGACGGAGCTGATTGTCGAGGAGGCGCTCGAGGCGCTCGCCGGAACGGAAGCGCCGCGCATCGCCGATGTCGGCACCGGCAGCGGCTGTCTGGCGGTCGCACTCGCGCACGAGTTGCCGCGCGCGCGGGTCGTCGCCACCGACCTGTCGCCGCTCGCGCTCGAGGTCGCCCGGTGCAACGCCGCGAAACACGCCGTCACCGACCGCGTCCGTTTCGTGCTCACCGACCTGCTCGACAACGTAACCGAGACCTTCGACGCCATCGTCTCGAACCCGCCGTACGTGGTATCAGGAGCCAGGGAGGGCCTGGCGCCGGAGGTCCGCGACCACGAGCCAGCGCTCGCGCTCTTCGGCGGGGCCGACGGCCTCGATGCGATACGCGCGGTGTTCGCGCGCACGCCGGCGCGACTGGCCCCGGCCGGGCGGTTGATCGTCGAGTTCGGTTACGGCCAGGATGAGCGCGTCTGCGACCTCGCCCGCGAGGCGGCCTTCACCGTCCTGCGCGTGCGTGAAGACCTGCAGGGCATCCCGCGGGTCGTGGTATTGGCGCGATGACCGACTGCCTCTTCTGCAAGATCATCGACGGACAGATCCCGGCCACGCTGATCCACCAGGACGACCGTCTCATCGTCTTCAAGGACGTCAACCCGCAGGCGGCGCTGCACGTCCTCATCGTCCCGCGGCGGCACATCGCGACGCTGAACGATCTGCAGGCGAGTGACGATGGGCTGGTCGGAGAGATGGTCAGGCGCGCGGCCGCGATCGCCGCCGGGCATGGCTACGACGCGCGCGGGTACCGCACGGTGTTCAACTGCAACGCCGACGCCGGGCAGACGGTGTGGCACATCCACCTGCACCTGCTGGCGGGGCGCCGCCTAGCCTGGCCGCCTGGATAGCTCGAGCACGTATCGGCCCCGTCCGTTGGGCCTGTCGATCAGAAAGTCCACCGCGCGATAGCCACGCTGAAAGTATGTCGTGAAGATCTGCCGCGTGGCCATGCGCCACGCCAGCGCGTGCGACGGCTGCTGCTCCTGCATCTCGCCGAACCCCGTCGGGATCTCGACCGCGACGCGCGTGCCCGAGCAGTGAAGGTCGAGATCGCCGCACTCCAGCCACGCACCGCGTCGGGCGGTCTGATTGATGACAGGCGCATCCGCCGCGGCCTCGCGCTCGGCGCCATCGGTCCCGGCGATCCGGTGCTCGACGCGATGGCTCGACAGCCACCACTCCGCGATGAAGCGATCGGTCGGCGTGCCCCGGTGCAGCGGACTGCTCGACTCCCCGTAAATGTTTTCCTCGTATTCCGAGACGACGATACCCAGCTTGGAGAAGTTCAAGTGGGCGTTCAGGGTCTGCATCGGATCGTAGGTCCATTCGACGAGGTCGAGGCCCATGCCGAGCGCGGCGCGCCGCTGCTCGAGCTTGAGGCGCGCGCCCAGGCCGGCGTCGCGCGCCTCGGGCAGGACGCCGAGCATGTGCGACCATTGCGACGCGCGCCCGTCCTTCAGCGCCGGCAGTGAGTACACGAACCCAATCATGCGCCCAGCGCGATCGAACGCGCCGAGTAGAATGCCACCGCGCTTGATGGTCACGATCAGGACGGGAGTCGGCACGACGTCCTCGGCGTCGCTGTACCCCCAGACGCGCTTCTCCAGCTCGACGACCTGACGACACTCGTCGAGCGTCGTCAACGGTCGAATCGCGAACTCGCCCGACATGTCCCCTGTTGTATCACGGCGCTCCCGCTATAGACTGGCGCGCATGACAATCAGACTGATCGCCTGCCTCCTCATCGCCGCCGGCTCCGCCGCGGCGCAGCCTGCTCAACCAGTGGCGACGCCGCCCGCGCGCCGCGGCGAGATCGGCACGATCGAGGACCGCGTCGCCGGCATGACGAGGATCGACGGCTACTTCCCGCTCTACTGGGAGGAATCGGCCGGCCGGCTCTGGCTGGAGATCCCGCGGTTCAACACCGAGGTGCTCTACAGCACCGGTCTCGGCGCCGGCCTCGGCTCGAACGACATCGGCCTCGATCGCGGCCAGCTCGCCGGCTCGCGCATCGTGGTGTTCGAGCGCGTCGGGCCGAAGGTCCTGATGGTGCAGCCGAACTACCGGTACCGCGCGACAAGCGACAACCCGGCCGAGGTGCGCGCCGTCCGCGACGCGTTCGCGCGGTCGGTCGTCTGGGGCTTCCCCGTCGCGGCCGTCAGCGGATCGCGCGTGCTGGTCGATCTCACCGACTTCCTCGTGCGCGACAGCCACGACATGGCGCCGCGGCTGCGCCCCGGATCGTACCGGTTCGAGGCGAGCCGCAGCTCCATCTACCTGCCGATGACGCTCGGCTTCCCCAAAAACAGCGAGATGGAGGCGGAGCTGACGTTCGTGCGGCAGCAGGGGGCGGGCGGGCCCGGCGGCGGTGGCGGCGTCGGGCCCCCGGGCGGCGGTGGGGGGCCGGGCGGGTTCTTCGAAGGCGTCGGAAACGTCGCCGCCACGCCCGAGGCGGCGAGCATCCGGGTCCATCACTCGTTCGTGGAGCTGCCCGACGGCAACTACAAGCCTCGCAAGTTCGATCCGCGGGCCGGCTACTTCGGCATTACCTATGCGGACTACGCGACCCCGCTCGGCCAGCCGATGGTCAAACGGTTCATCTCGCGGCACCGGCTGGAGAAACAGAACCCGGCGGCGAAGATCAGCGACCCGGTGAAGCCAATCGTCTACTACCTGGATCCCGGCACACCGGAGCCGGTGCGCTCGGCGCTCGTCGACGGCGCCCGCTGGTGGAACCAGGCGTACGAAGCGGCCGGCTACCGCAACGCCTTCCGCGTCGAGTTGCTGCCCGACGGGGTCAGCCCGCTCGATGTCCGGTACAACGTGATCAACTGGGTCCACCGCTCGACGCGCGGCTGGAGCTCCGGCGCGACCGTGACCGATCCGCGCACGGGCGAGATCATCAAAGGGCTGGTGACGCTCGGGTCGCTGCGCGTGCGCCAGGACTACATGATCGCGGAAGGGCTGCTGTCGCCGTACAAGACCGGCGACGAGACGCCGCCCGAGCTGCGCGAGTGGGCGCTCGCGCGGATGCGCCAGCTCTCGGCGCACGAGGTCGGCCACACCCTCGGCCTCGGACACAACTACTACGACAGCGAGTCGGGACGGATCTCGGTGCTGGACTATCCGCACCCGCTCGTGACGCTGAAGCCGGACGGCACGATGGACTACTCCAAGGTCTACGACGACAAGATCGGCGAGTGGGACAAGGTCGCGATCGCGTACGGCTACCAGGACTTCCCGGACGGCACGAACGAGGACACGGCGCTTGAGGCCATCCTGAACGACGGCTGGAAGCGCGACATCCGATATCTCACGAACCAGGATCTCGGGGCCCATCCACGCGTCAATCAGTGGTCGAACGGAACCGACGCCGCGGCCGAGCTGACGCGCGTGATGGACGTGCGCCGCGCGGCGCTCACGCGGTTCGGTCAGACAGCGATCAAGCGCGGCCAGCCGATGGCGCAGATCGAGGAAGTGCTCGTGCCGCTCTACCTGCACCACCGCTATCAGGTCGAGGCCGCCTCGCACGTCGTCGGCGGCGTGCACTACATCTACGCCGTACGCGGCGACGCGCGCGAGCCGCAGAAGCCGGCGCCAGCCGCGGAGCAGATGGCGGCGCTCAAGGCCCTGGCGGCGACGCTCAAGCCGTCTGAGCTGGCGCTGCCGCAGCCGCTGCTGAAGCAGATCGGTCCGCGTCCTCCCGGCTACGGCGTCACGCGCGAGCTGTTCCCTCGCTATACGGGGGAGACGTTCGACGCGATTGCGCCGGCGGTGGTGGCCTCGGACCTGACGCTGTCGTTCGTCCTCAACTCAGAGCGCGCGGCGCGCCTCGTGCAGCAGCACGCGCTCGACCCGTCGCTGCCGGGCCTCGAGCAGGTGCTCGACGCGCTTGACGCGGCGACCTTCGGCGCCGCGACGGCGAGTCCGTACGAAGAGGAGATTGCACGCGGCGCGCAACGCGTCTACGTGGACAACCTGATTCGGTTGGCCGGCACGGCGGCGATGCCACAGGTCCGCGCGATTGCGTCCGAACGGCTGCGAGAGCGGGCCGAGCAGACGACCAACGCCGGAGGGCGGGCGCACAAGAACCTCCTGGCCGACGACATCACGCGCTTCCTCGAGCGCCCGTCGCAGCCGGCGCAGCGGATGGACACGCCGGTAGCGCCGCCCGGCGCGCCGATCGGCGCGCCGGCCATGGACTGGCTGCGGCGCCTCAAACCGCTGTGCGACGGGCTCGCGTC
>JBOGJB010000226.1:0-8786 GCA_050745085.1 Vicinamibacterales bacterium | reverse complement strand
GAATTGGTACCAGGGGAAGGTGCGCACGATCGGGCCGGTCGGGTGCTCCTCGCGCTCAGGGGTCGGTAGGGGCAGCACGGTCGGGCTGAACACATCGAGTTTCTTGAGGGGGCGCTTGCGTTCCTCGATCGACTCGATCCTGAACGGTTCCAGTGCTCGGTAACGCACCGTCTCTCCTCGCCGCTTGTGCAGCTTGATTACGGTGTGCTTGTGGAGGCGGTGCGATTTCTCGTGTGAGAAGAAGGTCTTCTCTACGCAGGAATACGGGAGCAGGGTTCGTTTCTCATCTGGCTTGCCCGTGACGAGCTCTTGAGGTACCAGCACGTCGACGTTGTCGAACTTTTTGGGAAGTGCGACGGGATCTCCGGAGCGCTTGCGCGCGGCCTCGATGACGGTTGGGGGCATGACATCACTCGCGCACGCGTCACGCAGCTCCTTCTCCGGCGCGACGAAGATCCAGACGTCCTTCCTGTCGCCCCAGGTCTTGGGGTCGTCCGGTTTGACGTTCTTGACGCCACACCCTACGGTCAACGCCGCCAGCACCACGGCTGCCGCTCTCATAACGCTCTCCTTCTTTTACGGCTGTTGAAGCGCCGGAAACTTCGGATTCGTACGGAGTGGGTCGAGGTCGATCCAGGCGGCCAGCTCCACACGCGGGAGTCCCGTGTCGATCGCCTCGCGCAGCAGAGTCAAGGCACGGGCGGACTCGCCCGCCTGCGCCAGGGTCATGGCGGCGAAATGCCGCTCGTGCGAGCCGGCCAGGCGCGTTTTGTCCAGCATCGCGACTGCCTCGCGCGGCCGTCCGAGCTTGACGAGGAACTCCGCGACCTGAAGCTGGACGTCGGAGTTGCGGGGGTTGATGCTCAGCTCCTCGCGTCCGATCGTCAGCGCTTCCTCGTACAGCTGCCGAGCGCGGTCGCGCTGGCCCGCCCAGTACGACGCGCGCGCGAGATTGCCGACCCTGCGGTAGTCCTGCGACAGCGCCGACGCCATCTCGAGCTGGCTGATGGCATCGGTGAAACGCCGCTGGCGGTACGCCACCATGCCCCAGTTGGAGTATGCGGAGGGATTCGGGGCCAGCTGCAGCGAACGCCGGCACGCCTCGATCGCTTCCGGGTACCGGCCAGCGAGGGTCAGCACGCCGCCAAGCACGGCGAACGCGCGGGGGTTGTCGGGCGAGAGCAGCGTGGCCTCACGGTACTGCGCGACCGCCTCGTCGAATCGGGCTCGCGTCTTATAGAAGAATCCCAGCCAGGTCCGCCCTTCCCAGTAGTAGGGCCGGAGGGCGATCGCGCGAAGAAACGTCTGCTCGGCTTCTCCGTACCGTCCGAGCTCCTCGAGCGCCGAGGCCAGACCGCGGTGTGCGGCGTCCGATTCAGGCTGGAGCTGCACGGCCCGCCTGAACGCATCGGCAGCGCGCTCGTACTCGCCGGTACCGGCGTACACGGTCCCCAGGCAGACCTGCGCGTCCGCCAGGCTGCGATTCGCCGCCTGCGCCTGGCTGCAGGTGTCTCTCGCGCGGCCGACCCACACGGGATCGCGCGTCGCCTCGAACTTCCGCCAGAAGGCCAGACCGAGCCCTGCGAGCGCGGGAGCGTGCGACGGATCGAGCGCCAGCGCGCGCTGGAAGAGCGTGATGGCGGTGTCGACGTTGTTTGGACGCTGGTACTCGAGCAGGTAGCCGCGTCCCTGAATCACGTAGTCCTCGGCTTCCGCCAGCGTCGTGGCGCGCGGCTGCTGGACTTCGTCTGGCTTCGCCGCCAGCCATCTCGACAGCGCGTCGAGCGCCCAGCTCACCACGCGCTCCTGGCTCGTGAAACCGTCGCCGACCTCCGTCGTGAAGGAGGTCGCGTCGATCTGCGACCCGGTCAGCGTGTCCACGAGCGCGTAGTTGACGGCGCGCGCCGAGCCGGACCGCATCACGCTGCCCTCGAAGGCGAGGCCGGCCCCCAGCTCACCACGCGCCGCGGCAGCGCTCGTCACACCCCGCGCGCGCACCTCGCTCGACGGTGTCACCTGCAGCCGGTGCGTCGTCGTCAGGCTCGCGAGGCGCGAGGTCAACAGGGCTGCGATGCCGTCGCAGTACGCGCGCTCGTCTTCCGCTCCGGCAATGAGCCGGCATGGTAGCGCGACGACGTGCGGGGCCGACCCGGAGACGCTGGTCGCAGGGTGACGAAACCGTCCCGCCAGTCCGGCGACGGCGATGATGGCCGCGCAGGCGGCGAGCGTCCAGAACACGGCGGCCATCCGGTTCTCTGATGAAGGCGACGGCGCGACGGCAGGCTCGCCCACCCGCCGCCCGATGGGCTCAACCGGCGCAATCAGGCGGTAGCCGCGCCGCGGCAGCGTCTCGATGAACGCGGGGGTCTCCACGGAATCACCGAGCGCGTCGCGCAATCGCTTGACCGCGGCGTTCAGCCCGTGCTCGAAGTCGACGAAGGTGTCGGACGCCCAGACCGCCTGCCGCAGCTCCTCGCGCGTGACGACGTCGCCGGCGCGGGCGACGAGCATGGCCAGGATCCGTCGCGGCTGCTCCTGGAGCGTGGTTGTGACGCCGCCCCGGCGGAGCTCGCCGGAGCGGAAATCGACCTCGAACGGACCGAGGCGGATCGCGCGCGGCGCCGACCGGAGACTGTCCAGCATAAGGACCGCTCTGGTGACTTGAAAGGAAGGACGCGATTCTAGCCGCGAAGTTCCTGTCCTGCAAGCCGTTCCGGCGATGTTACCGACATGTCACCTCCGGGTCATTGAGGTATCCAACGCCGGAGCCTACCTTGTCGAACAGGGACGCGGCGCGTGTGCCCCGAAAGTTTCAAGGTCGGGGGGAGGAACATCGCGGGCGGACGCCGCCGCGGCCCGCTTCGATTCGCTCAGGGAAGGCCGGTACGTCCGGATCTCTGGCGCGGAGCGTTCTACAGGGTCAGAAGGCAAGAGGTCGATATGCAGAGGTTTCACCTGCTCACCGGCTGCGCGATCGCGCTCGCGCTGGCGGCTCTTCTCGGGGCCTGCGACAGCGGGCCGACTCGCCCCACCCGGCAGGACGGGCCTCAGAACGTCCCGGTCACGATCACGCGCCTCGAGATCGCGGGGCCGGGCAGCGTCCCGCCGGGTGAAAGCGCCCAGTACTCGGCCATCGCGCACCAGTCCGATGGTTCGACCCGCGACGTCACGAACGGGGCGGCATGGCGAACCGGCCACCCATCGGTGCTGACCATCTCGTCCACTGGCCTGGCCACCGGGCGCGAGCGGGGTGAGACGTTTATCTCCGTGAGCGCGAGCGGAAGGAGCGCTGTGAGGAACGACGTGATTGTCGTACCCGCCGGCACCTACCGTTTGGCTGGCACCGTGAGAGACGCGGGCGTCGCGGTGTTCGGCGCGCGGGTCGAGGTGACGACTGGCCCGGCTCAAGGACTCGGGGTGACCGCGAACGGAGCTTATCGCCTCTATGGTGTCTCCGGAGATACCGAAGTACGAGTGACGAAAGACGGGTATCAGGAGCAGAGGAAGAGCCTCCAGGTCACGAGCCACCAGACGCTCGATTTCGATCTAATTCTCTCGCGGCCGCGCGATGAGGTTGCCGGGACCTACACCCTCACGGTCGCCGCCGCCGCCGAGTGCCGCGCAGCGCTGCCCGAAGAGGCCAGAATCCGGACCTACACCGCGGTCCTGAGCCAGGACGGACCGCGACTCACCGTCGCGCTCGAGGGTTCGAAGTTCCTCGTCGCGGGTGGCCGCACGCTCAACAGCTTTGGCGGCACGGTCGAGCCGAACCGTGTGAGCTTCAAGCTCAGCGAGTTCTACAGCTACTACTACTACTACCTTCCCGACGTGCTCGAAGAACTCACGGCGACGACGTTTCTGGCCGTGTCCGGATCGGCGACGACGACGGTCTCGCCGACTGGTCTCTCGGGCACGCTCAACGGACCGATCGAAACGCTGCAGGGTGTGGGGTCCGGAAGGTTTGACAGGGTCACCTCCTGCCGCTCAACCGGGCATCAGTTCGTGCTCTCGCGATGAGCACACCACTGACCCGTCGCGTAGGCGTCCTGGCGCTCGTGACGACAGTGATCGCCGCGCTCGTGGCATTCTGGTGGCGCACCGCCGACGTTCAGGCCGCTCCGATCGGCGTCGTCCTCATCACCCTCGACACGACGCGTGCCGATCGGCTGTCGGCGTACGGTCTCATGGACGTCTCGATGCCCCATCTCGACCGGCTGGCGCGCGAGGGCGTCGTCTTCGATCAGGCGACGTCTGTGGCGCCGTTGACGCTGCCCGCGCACTGCAGCCTCTTCACCGGCTTGTTCCCGCCCGGGCACGGTGTGCGCGACAACGGAGATCCGGCCCTGGCCTCCGAACAGACGACGCTCGCCGAGATGCTGAAGGCGCGGGGGTTCACGACCGCGGCGTTCGTGGGATCGGCCGTGCTGGATCCCGATCGCGGCCTGGCGCAGGGGTTCGATCGTTACGGCGGCGTCGCGCGCGAGGATGCGGCGGCCGATCGCCGGGCGCGGGCGCTGGGCCAGCGTCGGGCGGACGAGGTCATGAGCGACGCGACGCGCTGGCTCGACGGCATCAGCGGCTCACGCTTCTTCCTGTGGACGCATCTCAACGACCCACATCGGCCGTACGATCCGCCCGAGCCCTTCCGGTCGCGCTACTTCGACCCGTACGTCGGCGAGATCGCCTTCGCCGACGCGCAGATCGGCCGCCTGCTCGAGGCGCTCGACCGGCGCCAATTGCTGGACCGGACGGCCGTGATTGTCGCCGGCGATCACGGCGAGTCGCTCGGGGAGCACGGCGAGCGCGATCATGGCATCTTCGTCTACGAGAGCGTGCTGCGGGTGCCGCTCATCATTCGTGCGCCGGCTCTCGCGCCGCGCCGGGTCGGTGCGGCCGTACGGCTGATCGACGTGATGCCGACGGTCCTCGATCTGCTCGATCTCCCCGGACCGTCGGTGGACGGCGTCAGCCTGCTCGACCTGATGCGCGGCAGGCGACGACATCTGGATCTGGACGTCTTTGCCGAGTCGATGTATCCGCAGCGGTTTGGCTGGAGCCCGCTGCGCGCCCTGCGCGACGGCCGGTTCAAGCTGATCGACGCGCCCCGTCCCGAGCTGTACGACCTCGAGCGCGACCCGTTCGAGGAGCGGAACCTCTATGACGAAGCCGGGCGGCGCGCGCTGGCCGATGCGCTGACGCGGCGCGTCAGAGCGCTTGCGGGCGGCAGCCAACCCACCGCGCGTGCCCCGGATGAGAAGGCCGTCGTTCCGGTCGGTTTGCGCCAGCGTCTCGCCGCGCTGGGCTATGTCGCATCGGGGCCGACCAGACCTCCGCTCGATCACGCCCTGCCCGATCCGAAGGATTGCATCGGCCATTACAAGTCTGGCGGCGACTGGCCGGCGACGGCCGCGAGCAAAGCGGCGGCGCGCTGCAACTGAGCAACGCCTCCGAGTTCACAGAGACCACGGAGACTCACGCGCGCCTGGCGCGACGTGGTCGCTATCCCGAAGTTCGCGTTCACCTGCTGGCCTTGCGCGTTGAACGTCGCGGTCCGATCGATGTCGCTGAACTGCACCCTGTTGCGGCAGCATGTTGAGCAGCGTCGACGTGTTTCGGGTTGATCCGGCTTTTTGTCGCCGCGTAAGATGACAGTCGATGGCCCGGGCCCTGCCTCATGCCATCGGCTTCATCCTGCCGGCGGTCATCGTGCTCACCGCCGGACCGGGCGGCGCCTGGACGTTCCTCCCGCTGGTCATCCTCTACGTCATCCTGCCGGCGATTGACGCGCTCGTGGGCTTGAATCCACGAAACCCGGGGGCCGCCGAAGAACCCTCGCTCTCAGACAACCCGGCCTTCCGCGCGATTACCTGGCTGTGGGTGCCGGCCCAGCTCGCGCTGATCGTGTGGGGGCTCGAGCGTGTCGCGTCGGGAACGATGACGCCGGTCGAGACCGTTGGGACTGCGCTGTCAATCGGCCTGACCTCGGGGGCGATCGGGATGACGTTCGCGCACGAGCTGATTCACCGACCGTCCCGCCTGGAGCGGCTGCTCGGCGACCTCCTGCTCATCTCGGTCACGTACCCCCACTTCGCGATCGAGCACGTGCACGGGCATCACCGCCACGTCGGCACGCCCCGGGACCCCGCCACCGCCCGTTACGGGGAGAGCCTGTACGCGTTCCTGCCGCGCACGGTCGTCTGGAGCGTCGCCAGTGCCTGGCGCATCGAAGTCCGGCGGCTGGCCAAGCACGGGCGCCCGGCGCTGTCGCCGTCGAACCGCATGCTGAGGTACGCCCTCGTCCAGAGCATCATCTATCTATGTGTCGGGCTGCGGTACGGCATGGGCGGAATGCTCTTCCTCGCCGCTCAGTCCATCGTGGCGTTCGCACTAATCGAGACCATCAACTATATCGAGCATTACGGGCTGGTCCGGCGCGAGGTCACACCGGGACAGTACGAGCGGGTCATGCCCTGGCATTCGTGGGACTCGAGCCACCGGGTCAGCAACTGGATCTTGATCAATCTGGCGCGCCACGCCGACCATCACGTGGCGGCGAGCAAGCGGTATCAGGTCCTGCACGCCCTCGACGCCGCGCCGCAGCTACCGACCGGGTACGGTGCGATGTTCGTGCTCGCGCTCGCCCCTCCGCTGTGGCGCCGGGTGATGGACCCGCGCGTTGAGCGGTGGCGCGAGCGCCATCTCATCGCAGAAACTCGACAAGCAGGCGGTTGAACTCGGCGGGGCGCTCCATCGGCGCCATGTGGCCGACCCCCTTCATGTCGGCCAGGCGCGCGCTCGGTGCTTCGGCGGCGATCCGTTGAGCGAGGCCGCGCAGCGGCTCCTCGTCACGCTCGCCGATGATCACGAGAGTTCGGACCTTCAGCTCCGAAAGCCGATTGATCGCCGGCGGCTGGAGTGGCGTGTCTGCGCGGCGCGGCAGCGTCCAGATGCGCGCGTTGTCCATCACGATCTGCCGGTAGGGCTCGCCAGCGTTTCCTCGCGCCTTCACGCCGGCCATGAACGGGCTGTCCCACCACAGCTCACCGGCGCGTTGGGGCTGCCCGGCGCGGACCGAGTCAATAATGGGCTTGAGCCACGGCCCGGGCGCGGCGTTGAAGCCGCTGACGGCCGGGGACACCACGACCAGCCGATCCAGCATGGCAGGGTGGGCCAACGCGAAGTCCACCGCGATCTGCCCGCCCATCGAATGCCCGACGACCGCCGCCGCCCGCTCGATACCAAGGTCACGCAGCACGGCGGCCAGATCCTCGTGCGCTGCCTGGTCGCCGCTGGAAGGCTCGGACTTGCCGTGGCCGCGGACGTCGTAGCGGACCACGCGGTACGCGCGGAGCGCGGGGAGCTGCTCGTCCCACTGGCGGAGGTCCATGTGAAACGCGTGGACGAGCACGACGACAGGCCCCTGGCCCGTGATCTCGACGTGCAGCCCGGGGACGGCAGCCAGCAGAGCCGCGAGCGCCCCGGTCGCGCGGAGGGCGATCATTGGCGCACTTCCGCCATGAGGGCCAGCATGTTCTGCTCCGAATCATAGAAGAATGCCATCCACAGCTCGTGGTCCGGCATCTTCGCGATGAGGTGCGGCGGGCCGTCGAAGGTGACGCCGCGCCCTTCCAACGTCGCGTGCGCTGCGCGGATGTCCTCGACCTTGAAATAGAGGACCGACCCCGGATGATCGAACTCGGGTTTCTCCGGGACGCCCAACATCAGACGGACGCCGCCGCAGTCGAAGAAGGACAGCGTGCCGAACGTGAACAGGTGCCGAATGCCCAGCGTGTCGCGGTAAAACGCGATCGCGCGGGCGATATCCTTCGCGCGCATCGACACCTGTCCGATGGTCGACAGTTGGAGCATGGAGCGCGACTATACTACCAGACGGTCATGACCACGACCGACGCGAGAGGCACCGCCCAGTCGAAGCTCGACGCGCTCGTCGCGCTCATCGCCGCTCCAGGAGGCGCCGCCACGCCGGAGCTGCTGCAGGAGTGTGATGCCCTCAAGCAGGCGATCGCCGCCTTTCACCTCGAGGCGATCCGCTTCCGCATGTTCAACGTCGATCGGATGCTCACCCGCTCGGGCGCGTCCGGGTCCGCGCGCCAGCTGTTCGAAGAAGTTCGCGCCTCGCTGGAAACCGCGGGCTTCCACACCCGCTCTCACTGATCGCGGGCCATGAGAGGCAGGAGCTCCAGGATCCAAGCCTGGGCCGTTGGACATCGAGGTACTGCCGAGGTACGCAGGGTGGCACCTCGCTTGCTCCCTCAGGGGTTTCAGATTCTCTACGGTTTGATCAGGAGGAACAAATTCATGTCACGACTTACCCCTTGGCTGACCGCGGCCGCCATCACCGCGCTGGCGACGGCGCCCGCGGCAGCCCAGCAGCCGGCCCCGACCGCCCCGGCCCCGCAACCGCAGCAAGAACAGACACAGTCGGAAACTTCGACACAGTCGGCAAACGACCCCATCAGCAAGGCGAAGCTGGCGCTCGACGGCATTCCGAAGGACGCCGTGACAGGCGCCGCGGCTTCGAAGGTCGCTGAGGTGCGCCGTCAGCTGGCCGCGCTCGAGAAGGCGACCGCCAAGACGTGGGCGACGCACGTGACCGCGATCGACGCATCGATCACCGGCCTGATGGCGGATGCGTCGCTCAGCGCGGATGTGAAGGCGAAGCTCGAAGAAGTCCGGACGCAGATGACGGCGTTCGCGGCCGCGAAGAGCGGCACGGCCGCCGCGGCGCCGGCGCAGCCGCCGGCCGCCGATCCGATGAGCACGAC
>JBOGJB010000225.1:0-5161 GCA_050745085.1 Vicinamibacterales bacterium | reverse complement strand
GTAGATGCCGGTCGATTCAACCGCATAGACGAACGTGCCGTCGGCGCGCGCGTCGCGCGCCTGGACCGCGTGCCACAGGTGAGTGCTCGTCATGCCTCCGATTGTCTGCCGCACGGTCATCTCGGTGCTATCCGAACCTTGCGCGCAAAGCCGCAGATCCCGTCAAGCCGCAGATTAACGCAGATCATGCGGCAGCCGCTGATTACCGCAGATGGACGCAGATCGTGGCACGCCACTTGAAAAGGCTGCTTGCATGTCCTCACCCGATCTCGCCGCCCTGCTGGACCGGCTCGCCTCGATCCAGCCGTCGCGCTACCCCTTTATCAGCCTGTACGTGAACGCCCAGCCTGACGACCGCGGACGGGATCGGCACCAGGCGTTCGTCCGCAGTGAGCTCGGGGCGCGGACGGGGTCGTACATAGATGATGCAGGGGCGCGCGAGAGCCTGACGCTCGACCTGAACCGTATCCAGCACTGGCTCGCCACGGAACTGCAGCCGTCAGCCAACGGCGCCGCGATCTTCGCGTGCTCGGCTGCCAGCGTGTTCGAGGCCACGCAGCTCGCGGCCCCGATCGACGAGAACCTCCTCTTCATCGGCGACCGCCCGCACCTGTACCCGCTGGCCCGGCTCGACGCGCGTTATCCGCGCTACGCGGCGCTCGTGTGCGACACCAATCACGCGCGGATCTTCGTCTTCGCCGCGGGGAGCGTCGAGAAAGTCAATGAGATCGACGGAGAAAAGACGCGCCGCCACGACATGGGGGGCTGGTCGCAGGCGCGGCTCCAGCGTCGCATCGAGAACACTCACAAGGCGCACGTGCAGGAGGCGGTCAACGCGCTCGATCGGATCGTCCGCGTCGAAGACATCCCGCACGTCCTCGTCACCGGCAACGAGGTGTCTCTTCCGCTCATCGACGAGTGCCTCCCGGAGCCGCTCCGCGATCGCGTCGTCGACATCTTCCGCCTCGAGACGAGGCTCCCCGAGCACGAGGTCCTGAAGCGAACGCTCGAGGCGCTGCACCGCAAGGAGGCGGAAACCGACAAGGAGAAGGTCGACGCGCTCATGGGAGCGTATCGTGCCGGCGGCCTGGGGGTCGCCGGTTTCGAGCGCACCCGGCAGGCGCTCGAGAACGGCCAGGTGGACGAGCTACTGGTCAGCGCGTCGCTCGTGCAGCTCGAAGGGGTGGCCGGCATCGAGCCGGCCCTCGCGGAAGCGGACGACACGGGGGCCGCCGAGCCGATCGAGCAGGTGGACCGGGCGCTCCGCGTCGACGAACTGGTCACAGCTGCGCGTATGACCGACGCGACAATCACCTTCATCGAGGATGCCTCGCTGCTGGCGCCGGTCGGCGGGGTCGGGGCGCTGTTGCGGTACAAAGTGTAGCGCAGCCCTTCAGGGCTGCCGGGTGTAGCGCATGAGCAAAAGCATCAACGTCAATCCCGATCACTACAAAGTCGCCGGCCGTGAGCGGCAGGGCGAGGACATCGTTCACGAACGGCAGAAGGCCGTCCTGTCCAAGGGCCGCGAGCGCGCAACGGCGGCCGGGGACCGCGGAGCTAGACGGAAGGCGCAGAGACGAGTCAAACGCGGAGGGCGCTGAGGACGCGGAGACAAGACAGCACGCTACACGTTGCCTCTGTCGTACCCAACAACCTCTGCGATCTCCGCGTTTCGAGCGTCTCAGCGACCTCCGCCCTCTCCTCGTCCGTCCGCCAGGATCGCGCGCGGATCCGGACGGAGGCCGCTCAGGTCGATCGTCCTCTGCCGATCGAGCGCCAGGAAGTACTCGACGAGGGGACGGTCGTCGGTCAGGACGGGTCCGGGCCCGACCAAGGCGCGCAGCTCGTCGGGGCCTCCACGATACCGGGAGACGAGCGCCTCGAAACTCGAGAATCCGAGCTCCTGTAGCACAGAACGCGCGTCAGGCACGGCCAGTTTCCAGTCGAAGTCGGCCGCCTTGAGCTGCAGCGGCCCGAGCGAGCCGACCATCAGGCTGCCGTCGGCCCAGAGCGTCGTGTGCGGAAACACGGAAAGGAACGTCCGCATGATCAGCTTGTATTCCTGCTCCGTGCCGGCCACCCACTGCACCGCGATTCCATCATCATCGAGCGCCTCGCGGACGAGCGTGAAGTATTCGCGCGAGTAGACGTTACCGGCGCCGGCGTGAATCGGAAGGATGATGTCCGCCGTGATCAAGTCGTACTTCCAGCGGTTGAGCATCAGGAAGTTGCGGCCGTCATCCACGCGCACGTGCACGTTGGGGCGTGCGAGCAGGTTGTTGTTGATCGAGCTGAAGTAGGGCGCCGCCTTGACGACCGCTTCGGACAGCTCGACGACCTCGACCTGGGCGAAAGGAAACCGGCTCACGGCGCCCGCGGTGGCACCGCCGCCGAGGCCGATGACGAGCGTGGCGCGCGGGTCGGGATGGATGGCCATGCCGATGCCGCCGATCCGCCGGTGCACCGAGACCGTCCCGCCGCTGGTGCTGGCCTGATGATTGCCGTCGAGGTGCAGCGATCGAAGGCTGCCCGCTTCGTGCACGCTGACCGTCGACTGCACGCCTTCTTCGCGCCAGATGACCCGCTGGCCCGGAAAGCGCTGCCTGAGGAAGACGTCGAACGGATCGGGTGCGTACGCCGAGGCAGCCGCGAACAGCGCGAGCCCGGCGGCGGTCAGAACCGCAGCCGTGCGCCGCGAACCACGTGACCCCGCGAAATCCGCGACATCCGTGGCCCCGTGATGCGAGAAATCCGTGGCCACCCGCGTGAGCCAGGTCGCGGCAACTGCCGTCAGGGCGCCAAGGAGGACGAGCGTCGCGCGGCTGCCGAGGGCCGGCAGCAGCACGAAACCGGCGGCGAGCGAGCCGGCGATGCCGCCACACACGTTGACCGCGTAGAACCGTCCGACGTCTCCGGCGCCGCTTCCCTCGGGCCCTTCGCGCGCCCACAGCCGCGCGCCGATTGGAAACGCCACGCCCATGAGCAGCGCGCTTGGCAGTAGCATCAGCACGCTGTTGACGACGAGGAAAGGCAGATAGGCGGGCATGATCCGCGCGAGCACCGGCTGCGCGCGGCGGGCCAGATCGGGTCCGAGCTGCAGCCCCGCCACCGACAGCACGATGGCGACGGCGATCAGGAACTCGAGGACCGCGAGGATCCGTAGCCAGCGGGCCGGGCTACGGCCAGGGCCTGCCCCGCCGAAGCGTGCGGAGCGAGCGACAGGGCCTGCCCCGCCGAAGCTCGCGGGGCGAGCGAAGGCGGGCGCAATAAGATAACTGCCGAGTGCGATCCCGCCGAGAATCGTCGCGAGCATCACGGCAAAGGCGTACACGGTCGGACGGATAATCAGCACGGCAACGCGAAACCAGACGACCTCGGCGCCGATGCTGACGAACCCGGAAATCGCGAACATGATGATGACCGCGAGCCGCGCGCGGGAGAGCGTTTCCGAGGCCACGGCTACATTCGCGAGCTCGAAATCATGGAGGGCGGGCCTCTCAAGCCCGCCCGGGATACCGGCCCGCTCCCGGCGCAGAGACAGAAGAAGCGCGCCCAGCGCAACGGCGCCGTTGACGGCCGCGGCGATCAGAAACGTTCGCGAGATGCCGTACGCCGGAATCAACCAGAGCCCCGAGACGAGCGTTCCGGCGATCGCGCCGGTGGTGTTGGAGGCGTACAGCACGCCGAGCCGGAGTCCCAGCCTTCCACCCGAGACGAGCGACGATCGCAGCACGAGCGGCAGCGTCGTCCCCATCAACGATGTGGGGACGATCAGCGCGGCGCCGGCCATCAGGAGCCTGATGCCAGTCACGGCGCCAGGCACGGAAGGAAGCGACGGGAACCACGCGACGTACGCGCGCTCCAGCGCGTCAAGTATCCAGGGCGAGGCGATCGCGCTGAGCGCGATGCCGCACTCGGCCGCGGCGAACCACCGGAGCGGACGCCGGACGCGATCGGCGAGCCACCCCGCCAGGAGCGACCCGAGCGCGAGCCCCGCCATGAACGCGGCCAGCACGGTGCTCGCCGCGTAAATCGTCACGCCGAAGACCAGCCCGAGCAGCCGGAGCCAGAGGATCTGGTAGATGAGCGCGGCGCAGCCGGACAGAAAGAAGAGGATCGAGAGCGCGGCCAGCATCAAGCTACTTGCCGTCGTTCCAGTTCGCCACGAAGACGTTGGTCTCCCCCTCCGCCTTCGCGCGTCGGTTCGACGAGAAGGCGAGCTGCCGGCCGTCGGGTGAGAACATCGGGAACCCGTCGAAGGTCGGGTTGAACGTGACCTGCTCGAGCCCGGTGCCGTCGAGGTTGATCAGGAACAGATCGAAGTTCCGTCCCTTCGGATTGTGGTGGTTCGACGAGAAGATGATGCGGCGGCCGTCGGGATGCCACGACGGCGCGAAGTTGGCGCCGCCCAGCCGCGTGAGCTGTCGGATGTTGCCGCCGTCGCGGTCCATCACAAAGATCTCGAGCTGGGTCGGACGCCACAGCGCCTCCTTCAGCAGCGCCGTGTAGTCGTCCCGTTCCGGCCCCTCGCCAAGCTCGCGCCCGCGGAAGACGATCTGTCTGCCGTCGAACGAGAAGAACGGGCCGCCGTCGGGACCCGGACGCCGCGTGAGCCGCCGGACGTCGGAGCCGTCGGCGTTCATCGAGTAGATCTCCATGTCGCCGTCGCGCGTGCTCGTGAAAACGATGCGGCCGTCGGGCGCGATCGTGGCCTCGGCGTCGTAGCCGGGCGTGTCGGTCAGGCGCGTGAGGCCGCTGCCGTCCAGCCGCCCTCGATAGATGTCGTACGTGGTGTAGACGGGCCACACGTAGCCGCGCTCGTAGCCGGGTCTCGGCGGGCAGTCGGGCGAAACTCCGTGCGTCGACGCGAAGAGAATCTCGCGGCCGTTCGGGTAGAAGTAGCCGCAGGTCGTGCGCCCGGTCCCGGTGCTGACGCGCGTGCGCGCGGAGCCCGTCGAATCATCGACGTTCACGATGTAGATCTGATCGCAGCCGCGGCCGGCTGGCGTCGTCTGGAAGATCAGGCGGCGGCCGTCGGGTGAGAAATAGGATTCGGCGTTCTCGCCGCCACTTGTGAGCTGGCGGACGTTGTCGAGCCGGCGTTCCGTGGCGGGTGCGCCCGGCTCGGCGGGCTGGCGGCCAGCGGGCGCAGCCGCGGCGG
>JBOGJB010000224.1:0-2283 GCA_050745085.1 Vicinamibacterales bacterium | reverse complement strand
ATGCCGATCCCGTGCGCGAGCGCGTCGCGCGGCCGCGCGAGCGCGATCGGCCGGCCGTCCAGGCACAGCTCGCCGCGATCGGGCCGGAGCGATCCCGAGTGGATCTTGAGCAACGTCGACTTGCCGGCGCCGTTCTCCCCGACGAGCGCGTGCGCCTCGCCCAGCGCGACGTCGAAGCTGACGCCGCCGAGCGCGCGCACGGCGCCGAACGACTTGCGCAGGTCACGGAAGGAAACCGCGGGTGTGGTCATTCGTTGGACCTTGTCCGTTGATCACGGAGGCAAACGAGAACACGGAGAAGGCACGGAGAAAACGGAGACGAACTAACGGATGTTGAAACACGGTGAGCCCGGGTCATTCGTCCTCCGCGTTCTCCGTGTCTCCGTGGTGATCATTCTCCGTGTGCTCCCTGGCCTCCGTTATCCACCAAAGATGTACGCCGCACATCCCCGCACCCCCGGTCGAATGCGCAGCAGGCCACCGTCGTGCGGCTGCACGGCCCTCCGCGCCCGGGTCAGCGCGATCGTGGCCGTCGTGATGAAGAGCTCGTCGAGCGCGGTGCCGCCGAACGCGCACTTGGTGGGATACGACGCCGGCAGCGCCACGACACGATCGAGCGTGCCGTCGGGCGCGTAGCGATGCAGCGTGGACCCCGACCACAGCGCGAGCCAGATGAAGCCATCGGCGTCGACGATCAGCCCGTCCGGCACGCCGTGGCCGGGCGCGATCCGTACGAGCGTCCTCCGGTTGGCGATGGCGCCGGTCGCGACATCGTAGTCGAACACGTCGATACGCTGGGTGGAACTGTCGACGTAGAACATCCGGCGCGCGTCGGCGCTCCACGCAATCCCGTTCGAGATCGAGATGTCGCGGACCATCGGCGAGACGCGGCCGTCGGGATCGAGCCGGTAGAGCGTCCCCGCGCCCGGCGACTCGTCGAGCGCCATCGTCCCGGCCCAGAACCGGCCGGCGGGATCGCAGGCGCCGTCGTTCATTCTGTTGCCGGGGCGATCGGCCTCGACCTCGGCGATCGTCGACACGCGTCCGGACGCCCACTCGAGGCGCTCGAATCCGCGGGTCGTGGCGATGACGATCGAGCCGTCGGCCGACGGAACGGCGACGCCGACCGGTCGTCCGATGTCGCGCGTCTCGGCGCGTCCGGACGCCGGGTCGAACCGGTACACCCGGCCGCGCAGGATGTCGACCCAGATCAGCCGCGAGGCGGCGGCGTCCCAGATCGGCCCTTCGCCCAGCTCCGCGTGCGCGTCCAGCACCAGCTCGACGCCCGACGGCGCCTGGCGCGGTCGAGACACGCCGCTCATCGCTCGGGTGCCGTCATCAAGACTGGCTGCGCAGGCCGAGACGCGACTCCCAGCCGTGCTCGAAGAGCTTGATGCGGCCGCCCGTCGGCGGATGCGCCGCGCAGATGTCGTGATTGAGCTTCACGCCGAGCCCCGGCCGCTCGGGCACGGAGAAGCAGCCGTCGGCGGCATCCACATGCGGCGCGTGATCGACGAGCGTCTGGACCCACGGATCGGCGAAGTCGTTGAAGTGCTCGAGGACCTTGTAGTTGGGCGTGGAGGCGGCGAGGTGCAGGTTCGCCATCGTGCCGACCGGGCCGCAGACATTGTGCGGGGCGAGCAGCAGGTAGTACGCGTCGGCCCAACCGGCCAGGCGCTTCATCGGGAGGAAGCCGCCGAAGTGCGTCATGTCCACCTGCACGACGTCCATCGCGCCGCCTTCGATGAACGGCCGGATGTCTTCGAAGGTGTGCGCGCGCTCGCCGGTCGCGATCGGCGTCGTCGTCGCGGCGCGCACGCGCGCGAGCGCGCCCGCGTTCTCGGGTGGGACCGGCTCTTCGATCCACTCGGGATCGTACGGCTCGAGGAGCGACGCGACCTTCGCGGCGGTGGCCGGAGTGAATCGCCCATGCATCTCAATCATGATCTGCACGTCGGGACCAACCGCCTCGCGGACCGCGGCCACGATCTCGATCGCGCGCCGGCGGTCGGGCCTGGCGATCTCGGCCGACGCCGCGCCGAAGGGATCGATCTTCATCGCGCGGTAACCCTTCGCGACGACCCCTTGTGCCAGCTTCGCGATCGCCGCGGGGTCGCGATCAGTCTGATACCAGCCGTTCGCGTACGCCGGCACGCGCTCGCGGAACCGGCCGCCGAGCAGCTTCCACACCGGCACGTCGAGCGCCTGGCCCTTGAGATCCCAGCAGGCAATGTCGAACGCCGCCAGGGCCGACTGGGTAATCTCTCCGGGACGCCCGTACTC
>JBOGJB010000223.1:0-2722 GCA_050745085.1 Vicinamibacterales bacterium | reverse complement strand
GGCCGAACCGGCGCGCCCTTCCTCTCTTTCAGCGTGGCCAGAAGCGCCAGATCAGAATGTTAACGACGATAGCGGTCGCGAGCGTCCCGAAGAACCACATCGCGAACGATCGGCCGAGCAGGAGGTTCTTCTGAATGTAGTCGCGTGCGACGATCCAGGCAACCATCGCCATCGCGAAATAGACCGTGCCGCCCCTGACGTATATGTTCACGTTCAGGCTCTCCAGCATGGCAAAGCCAGCAAAGCCGGTTATGACCATCGTGAGGAACACGACGAAGGCGCGCGTCCACGTCATGAGGCTTTTCCTCTCAGCATGGGTTCGGCCCGCATTGCCCTCCGGCCGAGTCGCACGGTGAGTACCAATGATTCGCGATGAAGGAACCCAGGATGGCGCCACCGGCCGACAGCGTCAGACATCCCAGAAAGCTCGCCCCCACGGCCACGAGCGGACCGGGCCGGATGGCCCGCACGCAGCCGAGTGCCAACCCACCTGCCGCGCCGGCGGCCCCCGCCATTGCCGCCTCGTGCTTGCGCGCCAAACAGTCCCTCATGCACTGCGTCCACTGCCACAGGTCTCCGGGACAATAGTCATCCCCCGGAGCGCGCTGCTCGCCCGCTGTGCTCGCGAGTCGGATCCCAGGGACGTTGGCAACGTTGCGAGCCTGGCGCTGTCGCCGGGTGTCCTGTCCTGAATTTCCCCCGATGTAGTTGGCCCATGGAGAGTAGCCGCCCCATCCGCTGGTGGGCACGAATTCGGCGTCGTACACGATGCTCCCTCCGTCGTAGTACGACTCGAAGTAGTAGGTCCCACAGACGGAGTACGCGTCACACTGCCACTCCCATTCGATGATTAACGCGTCGCCGATATCAAAGGCCTGCGACTGCACCTTCGTCAGGACGGTCGTGTGGCGGCTCCGGAACGCGACGATCCTGTCGGTCTTTTTCCATCCCCGAGCTTCCTTTGTTTTGAGCGCAGCCTCCCAGGCCTTGCGATGCTTGGCGATGACCTTCTGTTCGAGCAGGTTCCAGGCCTCCTCTCCGACGAGCCGTTCGACGCGCGGGTCGCCGGACGGCACCAGACCTGCGAGCCCTCCTCCGCGTATTGCGGGCGCGGGCTGCTGTGCCACCAGGGCCGCCGTGAAGCCGCCAGGCATCTGCAGCGCGAACACAACGAGCACGACCACCGACCAGCCCCTGATGCATCGTTTCCGGGTCATGACGACCTCCAACCTCGCAAACGCGAGGTCGTCCTGGCCCGGGCGCAAACCTCACGGCTCCTCGTGAGCCGCCACACCGCGCCCGTCCGGTTCGCCGGCGATGTCCCGGCGCTCGGGCGGCGAGCCGGTCCGGCCGCCGCCACCATCCGCTTGCGATCCCCCGTACGCCTCTGCGACCTCGCGCATCTCACGCATATAGGCCCGCAGCGTGTGAAAGCTGATGCCGAGCGCGGCCGACGCGCGCCGGCGGTTGTTGTCGTGACGATCGAGCACGAGCCGCACGTACCGGCGCGCCCACTCGCGCAGCGTCTCCCCTCGCGCCGCCGACGGCGCCAGGACGTCCACGTACTCGCCCGCGACGACCGGCGGCAGGTCGTCCAGCCCAATTTCATCGTCACTTCCGAGCGCGATCGCGCGCTCGATGACGCGCTCCAGCTCGCGCACGTTGCCGGGCCACTCGTAGGTGAGCAGGGCATCCATCGCGGAGGGGGTGATCCGCAACCTCCGCACCGCCCGATAGCGATAGAGAAAATGCTCCGCCAGCTCCGGGATGTCGCCGCGGCGCGCGCGCAGCGGCGGCACGTGGACCTCGACGCCGTTCAGCCGGTAGTAGAGGTCGACGCGAAAGCGGCCCGTCTCGACCAGCAGGGACAGGCCCCGATTGGTGGCGACCACGACGCGAACGTCGACCCGGCGCGGACCGCTGCCCCCCACGCGCTCGACGGCCAGATCCTGGAGGACTCGCAGAAGCTTCGCCTGCGCGGAGAGCGAGAGATCGGAGACTTCGTCCAGAAACAGCGTGCCGCCGTCGGCATGCTCGAACTTCCCGCGCCTCCCGCGGACGCCCGTTGCGGTCCGCTCCTCGATCCCAAAGAGCTCGGCTTCGAGCAACGTCTCGACGAGCGCGGCACAGTTCACCGCCACGAACGGTCCCCGGCGGCGCCGGCTCTGCTCGTGAAGCTGCCGCGCGACCAGCTCCTTGCCCGCGCCGCTCTCCCCTTCCACGAGAACCGTGAAATCGGTGGCGGCCACGCGCGAGATCCGATCGCGGAGCTCGCGGATGGGATCGCTCGAGCCCACCAGCGCATGCACCGTGTCGCCACGGCCGCCCCCGAGCCATCCGGGTCCCAGCGCGAGCCGCTCGATCTCAAGGACGAGCGCGGCGATGTAGCGCGCCGCCTCGAGCACCTGAACATCCCACTCGTCGAGGCCGCAGCCTGGATCAAAAACCGTCTCGAGCGCGAAGGGCGGCCGCTCGGGCGAACCGGGCACATCGAGGGTCATCGACTCGCTCGTCGCGCCGCGCAGCCGCGGGATCGTCGGTTCCACCTCGCGCAGCGTCAGGACGCGCGCCGGCAGCAGGCGCCGCAGGCCTTCCTCGAAGCGCGTCCTGAGCGCACGTGGATCGCGGCCGGCGTGGAGGCCGCCCGCGAGGAACGCGAGAAAGTCGGCCCAGCCGCACCGGCGATCGCGGCCGCGCGAGCCTTGCCGCATCGGCCTCGGGC
>JBOGJB010000222.1:0-3604 GCA_050745085.1 Vicinamibacterales bacterium | reverse complement strand
GCCACATGATCTCCGGCCGCTCGGGGTTGCCGAAGTTCAGGCAGTTGGTCGCGCCGATGGGCGTGGCGCCGGCGCACGCGACGTTGCGCGCGGCCTCAGCGACCGCCAGCGCGGCGCCGCGCCGTGGATCGAGGTAACAGTACCGTCCGTTGCCGTCCACCGAGACCGCGAGCGCCCGCGGGGTCCCCTTGACGCGAAGGACCCCCGCGCCGAGGCCGTCGCGGACGATGCTGCTGGTGCCGATCATGTGATCGTACTGACGGTAGACCCAGCGCTTGCTGGCGATCGTCGGGGAGCCCAGGAGCGCAACGAGCGCTGCCCGCGGCTCCGCCAGCGTCACCGTCGCGAGATCGATCCGCTGCACGCTCTCGAGATACGCGGGCCGCTTCGTCGGCCGGTTGTAGGTCGGCGCCTCGTCCACCAGCGCGCGGTTCGGAATCTCGGCGACCATCGTCCCGCGCTCTTTGACGCGCAGCACGCCGTCGGCGGTGACGTGGCCGATCCGGACCGCGTGCAGGTCCCACTTCTCGAAGATCCGCTCGACCTCCGCCTCGCGCCCGCGCCGGACGACGAGCAGCATGCGCTCCTGAGATTCGGACAGCATGATCTCGTACGGCGTCATGCCGGTCTCGCGCTGCGGGACGAGCGACACGTCGATCTCCACGCCGACCCCGCCGCGGGCCCCCATCTCGGAGGTCGAGCAGGTCAGCCCCGCCGCTCCCATGTCCTGCACGCCGACGAGCGCGTCGGTCGCCATCAGCTCGAGGCAGGCCTCGAGCAGCAGCTTCTCCATGAACGGATCGCCGACCTGCACTGCCGGGCGCTTCTCGGCGGACGACTCGTCGAACTCCGCTGATGCCATCGTCGCGCCATGAATGCCGTCGCGGCCGGTTTTTGCGCCGACGTAGTAGACCGGATTGCCCTCGCCGCCCGCGCTCCCCTTCACGAGGCGGTCGGCACGCGAAAGGCCGAGACAGAAGACGTTCACGAGCGGGTTGCCCGCGTAGCAGTCGTCGAAGACGACCTCGCCGCCGACGGTGGCGATGCCGATGCTGTTGCCGTAGCCGGAGATCCCGGCGACGACGCCGTCGACGAGCCTGCGCGTCAGCGCGCCGCGCGGGCCGTCGAGGGATCCGAAGCGCAGCGAGTTCATCAGCGCGACGGGGCGCGCCCCCATCGTAAAGATGTCGCGGATGATGCCGCCGACGCCGGTCGCCGCGCCCTGATACGGCTCGATAAACGACGGGTGGTTGTGCGACTCGATCTTGAAGACCGCGGCGAGCCCGTCACCGATGTCCACTGCCCCGGCGTTCTCGCCAGGTCCCTGGAGGACCCGCGGTCCCTTCGTCGGCAGCCTTTTCAGGTGCACGCGCGAACTCTTGTAGCTGCAGTGCTCGGACCACATGACGGAGAAGATGCCCAGCTCGGTCAGGCTCGGCTCGCGGCCGAGCGTCTTCATGATGCGGTCGAACTCCTCCGTCGTGAGGCCGTGGCGCTGGATCGTCGCTGTTGTGATCATCGAACGGTTTCAGCAGCCTGTGCGATCTGCGGGTTGCCCGCGAGCGCGCTCAGGACAGAGTCGAACAGGACCCGGCCGTCCTCGCTTCCGAGCGGCGTCTCGCAGGCGCGCTCCGGGTGCGGCATCATCCCGACGACGTTCCGCCGCTCGCTGCAGATGCCGGCGATCGCGTCCGCCGAGCCGTTCGGGTTGGAGGAATCGGTCACCTCGCCGCGGGCGGAGCAGTACCGGAAGACGATCCGGCGCTCCGCCTCCAGCCGTGCGAGCAAGGCTGGCTCGGCGTAGTAGTTCCCCTCTCCGTGATTGATCGGGACCCGCAGGATCTGGCCGCGCGTGCACTTCACGGTAAACGGAGTGTCGTTCTGCTCGACGCGAAGGCACACGTCCTCGCAGATGAACTTCAGACCACGGTTCCTCAGCATGGCGCCTGGCAGCAGCCCCGCCTCGAGCAGGATCTGGAAGCCGTTGCAGATGCCGAGCACCGGTCCGCCCGCCGCCGCGAACTCGTTGACCGCGGTCATGATCGGAGAGAACCGGGCGATCGCGCCCGTGCGCAGGTAGTCGCCGTGCGCGAACCCCCCCGGCAGGATCACCACATCTGAGCCGCGCAGGCCGGTGTCCTTGTGCCAGAGGTACTCGGCCCGCTGGCCGAGCACGTGGGTCACCGCGTCGTGCGCGTCGCGGTCGCAGTTGGAGCCGGGAAAGACGACGATTCCGAATTTCATTTTTCCTTTGCCGTGGGGCCCCACGGCCTACCACCGTTTCTTTCTTCGCGGCGGGGCTCCACCCCCGCCGCCTGCCACGCCTCGCTCGCTTCGCTCGCTCGCCGCGCTGTCGTCCTACCGAGCTAACCGACTTCGATTCGATAGCTCTCGATCACGGGATTGGCCAACAGCTTGTCTGCAACTTCGGCCGCGAGCGACTTCGCCTCCTCGGCCGATCCCGCCTGCAGATCCAGCTCGAAGTACTTACCCTGCCGGACGTCGGTGACGCCGCCGTAGCCGAGCGAGTGGAGCGCCTCCGCGATCGTGCGTCCCTGCGGGTCGAACACCGACGGCTTCAACGTGACGAACACGCGCGCGCGCATTAGACTTTTTTCCCTTCGCGCCGGGGCCCCCGGCCTCCGCTGTCGCTACGGCCAGGCTCGCCGAAGCTGAGCGAAGGCGGCACCCCCAGCGCCTGCCATTTCCCTTTGGGCTCGCGGGGCCCCATCCCCGCTCGCGCGCGCTCGCCGGCCTCGCGGCTCGCTCGAGCTGAAGGCTCCTCGCTCACGCTCGGCGCGCTGGCTCCAACACCCTTCAGGCTCCCGCCATCGGCGTTCCCCTGGAACACCCGCTCGAAGATGGCGTCCACGTTGCGGAGCTGCGCGTCGAGATCGAACGCTCGCTCGATCTCGGCCGGCGTCATCACGCGCGTCACGTCCGCGTCGGCGACGAGCAGCCGCTTGAAGTCGATCCGCTCGTGAAACGAGCGCATGGCGTTCCGCTGGATCCACTCGTACGCCTGCTCGCGCGACACGCCGCGCCGCGCCAGCTCGAGCAGCACCGTGCCGGAAAAGACCACGCCGCGCGTGCGCTCGAGGTTCTCGCGCATCCGCTCCGGGTAGACGACCATGCCCGACACGATCCGCGTGAACCGCCGCAGGATGTGGTCCAGCACGATGAAGCTGTCGGGCAGGATGACGCGCTCGACCGACGAGTGCGAGATGTCCCGCTCGTGCCAGAGCGCGACGTTCTCCATCGCCGCCATCGCGTTCGCGCGCACGAGCCGCACGAGGCCGCAAATCTGCTCGCACCCGATCGGGTTGCGCTTGTGCGGCATCGCCGACGAGCCCTTCTGTCCCCTGGCGAAGGGTTCCTCGACTTCGCCAATCTCCGTCTTCTGCAGCCCGCGGATCTCGAGCGCGAATTTTTCCAGCGACGAGGCGGTGATCGCCAGCGCCGCGAGCAGTTCCGCGTGGCGGTCGCGCTGAATCACCTGCGACGCGACCGGCGCCGGCTCGAGATGCAACCGGCGGCAGACGTCCGCTTCGATCTCCGGCGGAAGGTGCGCGAACGTGCCGACCGCCCCCGACAGCTTGCCGAC
>JBOGJB010000221.1:0-4466 GCA_050745085.1 Vicinamibacterales bacterium | reverse complement strand
GTCGCGCGGGTAGTGTCTCAAGTTTGAATTCTAGGGTCCATTGAGGGAGGCGCAAAGATGCCAGTCCCAGAGGTGACTGCTTTGGTATTCGCGTTTGGGGTCGCCTTTCTCGCTGGGTGTGGTTCTTAGGACCGCAGTTCACCGTTTAGTCGCCCGGTTCGTGATGCATGCTTTAACCCATCGGCGCTCTTCGTTTGATACGCGCTCTTCGGTCTGACTGCGTTCGCTCTTCGGCTCCATGCCTGCTGTCGCGCGCTGATAAGCAGCGTCTTCTGCTGCCTTTTCCGTCGCACTCATAGATGCATACCGGCGTTGATACTCACGCTGAGACGCTGCGTGGGACGCTTCGTTTTCCTTCTCGGTGATTTGTACGATTTGCCGGTACGCGCTCTCGCACTCTCTTCTAAGTTTGGCGCCGAAATCCTCTGACGTCCGCGTCGCGCGCTCCTCGTCAACGCCGCACGCAGTGCACAGCGTTGCAGTAATCAGCGCGACCACTAACGTCTTAATCATCCGTCTGTGACTCACTTTCAAGGGCGCTTGCGCCCTTGCCTCTAGAGTTGGGCGGGAACGTTGGTTCACGGCGTGCTCATCCATCGCCGTGTCCGCTCCGGGGTCTTCGGCTCCTGCTGGGGAGCGCCGTACGCCCACGCCCGGTACGTCAGCCGGAAATCCACGTCGCCGATCGCCTGACGCTGCTGCGTGACCGGCTCGATGAGCAGCTTCTGGGCGATCTGACTGACGGCGAAGACGATCACGCCGCCGAGGACGGTCGTCGCCGCCGTGAGCAGGATTTTCATCGCTTCGCTCATCGGGCGCGCCGCTTCCGGGGCCGCGTGCTGCGCCGCTGATCGCGGAGCCCCTGCGCGATGCCCTTGTCGAACGCCTGCACGCGCTCTTGGTTCACTTCGACCTTCGCCGCGTCTTCGATCAGGCGGTAGGCCAAGCGCCGGGCCGCGTCCGGCTCAAGCCTGATGATGCGGGCACGTTTCGTCCGCCCGATGCGCAGTTCGACGAAGCTGGTGGGACGCGGGTAGCCGTACGGGTTGCCGGTGACGGCTCGGGTCGAGACCCTGAGCGACGGCCATTCGTCCCGGCTCATGGCCTTCAGGGACATGCGCTGGGGTCGACCCGTGACCGATGCCATGTGGCTCTCCCGCTCGGAGGTGCGTGCTCGACGGGCGCGCGCCATGCCGCAGAGACTAGCCGGGCTGCCCCGGCGTGTGCAAGCGGCGGGCGCGTCGTCACGAAACGCCTGCGCATCGCAGCGAACGTCGAGGGTCGCGTAGAGAGCGACGACGTCGCTGCGACCCGCCCGAGAACCGCACTTTTTCCACACCGCGAGTGAAGCGCGGCTTTACGTTGCCGCCGGCCACTTACGGGGTATTCAATCCGCGCGTGCGAATCCACAGCGCGAAGGTTCGGGCGGGCAGTCTTTATCGAGGCTCCTGAACCACAATCTCCCCTTGAGGGGCCTCACCCACCCCTATCTCGAATGTCGTCTCGAAGTGAGGCTGGCCGCTCGCGTACAGGATGAAGCGATGCCGCCCGGCATGCGCAAGCCGCAGCGGCGCGATCGTGAACCCCAGGCGGTTCATCTGGCCGTTGTCGGGAATCTCGGCGGAGACATTTGGGGAACGCGCTACCCGTGCGCCGTCAGGATTCAGTATCTCGAAGGCCAGGTCATGTCGGCCGGCGCCGGGCCGAGTGATGACGATAAAGCAGAGCGACAGGGTCGCCGGCAGTCGAGGCGCGGCGCGATGATCTGGGCATCCGGGGCGATCCCATAGAAGCCGAGGATCGCGATCTTTCGACCGCGCTCCTCACGCATGTCATCGCAGACGATGCAGTGAGTGATCTCGGGAAATGGCATGGTTCACGCGGCAAGGGCGAGCCGTGCGTTCTGTGCTGACGTGGCGGCGACAACCCACGCGCGCGACCACCGCTCCCGGCGCGAGGTGAACTGCAAGACAGACGAATTGACCAGAGCGCGCGGGCGCGCTTCCGTCTCGTAGACTGTCGTTGGGCTTCCTCCGGCGGCGTCGAGCACGACGTCGATGACGTTTCGCGTCAGATAGTGCTCTGCCAGCCGGTACGCGACGAACGCTGATGCTGTCCCGCCACTCAGCAGGGCGATGAACAGCGGGCCGGTCGTCGACGCTGCTTCGGTGAGCGCGTAGGCGATCCCCCACGGAATCAGCGCAGCGCCCGCCACGACATAGAGAACAAACGTCCTCGCCGTCTCACGTAGCCATGAAGTGAAACGCATTCATCCCTCCACCACGCAAGTTACGGAGAAAGTCGCGGATCAGGAACACGAATAATTGGACTCCAAGGGGAGCCAGCAGCCCGACGAGCACATAATGCTCGACCGCTTGAATGACATCGCGCATGGGACCTGGAGGCACGAGCCACTGCGCCAGCGAGCCTGTGAGCCAGAAGCCGACGAGCGCCGCGATCGTCGCGCTCACATGGCGGGACAGCCTAGACACAAAATCGGCGTCGACCCAGCGCCCGAGGCTCATGGCCCGACAAGGATACCAGAGACAAGGGGACAGCGGGCGTTCCCACCCCGCTAAGCGTTCGGGCCGCGCGCACAGGATGGGGTCACGCCAACGCGTCGACGTCATGCTCGCCGTCGAACGTTTCCTCCGGCTCGGGCTCGCTCTCGCTGACACTCTCCCGAGGCGGACGCGGATCGCGCGGCAGGGCGCGCCCCTCGACGTCGAGCACCACGTCCCCGGCGCTGAGCATCCGGCGCGCTTCGCGCGGGTCACGATACTGCCGCATGCGCGTGTGAATCCGTTCGAGCATCGAGCCGAGGTCGAGGACGACGTTCGCGCCCGGCGCCACGGCGCGCGCCCATCTCTCTGGGAATTTTCTCTCCAAGAACGCGATGGCGTACTTGGCGTCGTCGTCGGCGGCCTTGGTGACGGCGCTGACCATCTTCAGTTCCGCGTGCGCCTCGGCTTCCGTGACGAGACGCCGGAAGCTCGCGTACGGTTCGTCGTCGCGCATCATCCAGCGAGCGAAGATGTCGGTCTCGATGCCTGCCCACGCGGCGGCGGTGCAGCGATACGCGCCGCCTTTGATCGCCATCAAGATTTTCGAGGCGATCTCATCGGTCAGGCGCGTCGGCCGGCCGCGCTTCTTTTGGGGCAAGGTGATCGGCGCGGCGTCGACGTCGTCGCGCGGGATGGGCTGCTTCGCGACGCGCACGGGCTGGCGGGCGACAGGCTGCTTCATGCGCTGCCCCTGCGGCGACGCCGACGCGGTGCCGGGCTCGACTCGACGACGCGGCCCGCGCCGCACACGCAGCCTTCTCTGGGCGCGTGTCCCGTGATCGCGTCGATCCAGGGCGACGTGCCGAAGTACTCATGGTCGATGCCTTTGACGAGCAGGCGCAGGAACACCTCACCGTACTCGCTCGGCCCCCAGCGCTCCGGCGTGAATTCGATCTTGCCGAGCGCGCAGGCCGCTTCGAGCGTGAGCGGGCGCGGGCGCGGCACCGGGCGATCAGGTCGGAGCACTGGCTGTCTCATGGCGGTGTCTCCTGTCCCTTCGTCTCGTCGTGTGGTGCGGTCGCGTCGTGATGATTCTACGCGTGAAGCTCGGCGGCGCGGCCCCGCGCGAACGCGATTCGGGCTCGCGCAGGCACGGCCCGATGCCGTGAGGGTCGGGCCGACCCCCACCGCGCCGCCGAACTCTGATCACGCGCGCACGCCGGGCAGGCAGAGGACGAACACGCGCGCGTCGATCTCCGCGATGCGCGCCCGGCAATGCTGATGCAGGCGATCGTCGGGGCCAGTGCTGCGATGCGGCTTGCCGCAGCCCAGGCACACACGCAGCCGAGGCTCGCCCTCAGCGGGCGCGAACCGGCGCTGCCGCAGCCTTCGACCGGGCGTGACGCTCATCGCTGATACGTTTCGTCGAACGTCGTGATAGCTGCGAGGCCGTCGAGGGCCGGCGCGTCGGCCATGTCGCCGTAGCTCTCGGTGAATGCGCTGATCGCCTCGCTCGCGCCGCGCAGGCGACGCAGTTTGTGATGCCGAAGGCGGCTGACCTTCCCGCACTCGGGGCACGTGTACTGCCCCTCGCGCGTCTCGCCGTCCTCGTCGTCAGCGCCGACGAACTCATGGTTCTCTGGCGGCGAGACCGGCGTGGCGGCGTCGCAGTGCGGGCAGCGCGCATGCGATCGCCGCGCTTCCCCGGCGTGTCTCAGGCCGACAAGAAGCGCGTGGACCCGAAGACGGAGAAGGCGCTCGGCGAGCAGGACGACGACGCCGAGATGCCCGAGGACGGCGAGGAGCCCGAGACCAACGCGGAGCAGATCACCGTGCTGTCTAGCCCGTGGAAGAATCGTGGGGTGGTTCAAAACTGACCAGGGACCGCCTGTGCGGGCGCTCCGCCGGCAATGACGTGAATGCATGCGTCCTGAGGTACGGTAGGTGGGTGGCCGGCGCCTC
>JBOGJB010000220.1:0-1655 GCA_050745085.1 Vicinamibacterales bacterium | reverse complement strand
ATATCGAGGCGTTCGTTAAGCCGCCGCGCCTCGCGCACGATCGCCTGCGCCTGTCGAGGGTGGTATACCGTCACCACGAGAACCTGCGCCGTATCGACGCTCGCCTGTTCCAAGATCGTGGGAATGGAAGGATCGCCCAAGACGCAGCTGATCCCGTCCGCGCGCAGTCGACGCACCGCGACCAGGTCGTCGTGCACCGCAACAACGCGGAAGCGCTCGCGCATGGAGCCAATGACCTGCCGCGCTGCTTCGTTGTAGCCGCAGACGACGATGTGGTGGCGCAGGCCCTCGGGTGGCGTTTCCGCCGGCGGGGCGGCCGCCGCCGTGACCCACCCCGGCAGCGGCACGCGCCCACCCAGCTCGACCAGCGGAGCACGGAACGTAAAAAGCAGCGGACTTAGCGCCATGCTCAGGACGATCCCCGCCAATAACGCCTCGTTCTCCCGCGCGCTGAAAAGCCCCTCATCCAGCGCGACACTGGCGAAGATGAAGGAGAACTCGCCCATCTGCCCAAGGGCGATCGCCGCCGTCAGACCGACCCGCGCCGATACCCCCAAGGCGAGCGCGAGGCCGGCGATCACGACGATCTTGCCGGCCACGCCGATTGCTGCCATGCCGAAGACTAGTTCGGGGTCGTCGATGAAGCTCTCAGGCTCGACCAACATGCCGACCGCGACGAAGAAGACGACCGCGAATATCTCTCTCAGCGGAAACACCTCACTCAGCGTCCGGTGGGCGAGCTCCGATTCGGAGATCAGAAGGCCAGCGAGGAACGCGCCGAAAGCAAGCGACAGTCCCGCCACGGCGCTTACTGAAGCAGTCCCCAGCGCCAGCACGACCACCGAAAGGAGGAATAGCTCTCGCGAACGCCAGCGGGCCGTCGCCCAGAGTAAGCGAGGGGCGATGAACCTGCCGACAACCCAGACCCCGGCGACGAGCGCGACGCCGCGCAGAGCCGCGAGGCCGATCGACGGCAGCGGGTCGTCGCCCGAAGCGAGCGTGGGGATGATGACGATCATCGGCACGGCCGCGAGGTCCTGCACCAGCGAGATGCCTACTGCTGCCTTGCCGGCGGGCGTTTCGAGTTGACCTTCGTCCTCGAGCTGGCGCAGAGCGATCATCGTGCTCGAGATCGCAGCGGCGCCGCCGAACACGAACGCCTCTTCGACGCCAAGACCCATCGCGCCACTGAACGCTGTCCCAGCGAGCACAAGGAACACCACCTGCGCGAGGCCGATCGCGCCGACCAGCCAGCCCGCCTCGATGAGTTCGCGCGGTGAGAAGCGGATGCCGATCGTGAACATCAGCAGCGCGACGCCGAGGTCGGCGATCCGGCGGGTCTCGTCAAGGTCGGCGACGAAACCTGGCGTGCTGGGTCCGATTACAATGCCAGCGGCGAGATACCCGATGATGGGCGGCAACCGCACTAACCGCGCCAGACTGCCACCGACGAGCGCGGCGGCGCCGACGACGGCGAGATCGCCAACGAGTCCGAGGTCTTCTCCCAATAAATGGCCCTTCCTGATCAGCGCCAGACGATGGCTCTAAGATACAGGCTTATCGGGATCAGATGCGGTGAGCTACAGATGCGCGGCGTGCCTGAGCGGCAAGGCGCGCGCTCGCTACAGAGGGAAGGTGAGGCGACGGGTTAGGCT
>JBOGJB010000219.1:0-9047 GCA_050745085.1 Vicinamibacterales bacterium | reverse complement strand
CACCAGGGCCGTCCGGGGAGAGAAGGTCAAGGTCCACTAGAAATCGGCTCGGCGGCCCGGAAGCACCCTGCAGACCCCGAGGGCCCTGGCGGTCTCCCGCCAGGGCCTTCGTGTAGTACGCTCCTCCCGATGCGGCTCTCGGGTGTCTTCGCTCCCATCACGACGCCGTTCGATCGCGCGGGCGATCTGGACGCCGCCGCGCTCGCGGCCAACGTCGAACGCTACGCGCGAACGGGCCTCACCGGGCTGGTGACGCTGGGCTCGAACGGCGAGGCGCCGCTCCTCAGCGAGGATGAATCGGCGCGGGTCGTCGACGTCGTCCGCGCCGGGCTTCCACGCGAGCGGACCTTGATCGTCGGCACGGGCCGCGAATCCACGCGCGCGACGATCGAGGCGACGCGCCGCGCCGCCGAGGCGGGCGCGGACGCCGTCCTGGTCCGCACGCCGTCGTACTTCAAGAGCCGCATGACGGCTGACGCGTTTGTGACGCACTACACAGCGGTGGCTCAGGCGTCACCGGTGCCGGTGCTGCTCTACAACTTTCCGGCGGTCACGGGCGTCGACCTGCCGCCTGCCGCGATCGAGCGGCTCTCCCGTCACGAGAACATCGTTGGGCTGAAGGAGTCCGGCGGTGACGTCGATCGGATCGCGGACGACGTCGCGAGGACGCCCGAGCGGTTTGCGGTCCTCTGCGGCTCGATGCCGGTCTTTCACGCCTGTCTGCTCGCCGGCGCGACGGGCGGCGTGCTCGCGCTCGCGTGCGTCCTTCCGGAGGAAGCGGTCCGGCTCTCCGATCTCTTCGCCGCCGGCCGGCAGGAGGACGCTGCCGCGCTGCAGCGCCGTCTGGCGCCGATCGCGCGGCTCGTCACCTCCGGCCACGGTGTCCCCGGTCTGAAGGCGGCGCTGGATCTCGTCGGCTTCGCCGGCGGAACACCCCGCGCGCCGCTCCCTGCGGCCTCGAGCCAGGCGGTGGAGGCGATCGAAGCCGCGCTCGCGGCGTTCAACATTCATGCTTCCTGACTCGCCGCGCCTGCTTCTCGGGCCCGGGCCGAGTCCGGTGTCGCCGCGCGTCATGCGCGCGATGGCGGCACCGGTGCTCAGTCATCTCGATCCCGATCTGATGGCGGTGCTCGACGATCTGCGGGGGCGCCTCTCGCGCGTCTTTCGCGCCGGACCCGACGGTTTCACTTTCGCCGTTTCCGGCACGGGTACGTCGGGGATGGAGTGCGCCGTCGCGAATCTGGCGGAGGGCCGTCGCGCCCTGGCCGTCGTCACCGGGTACTTCGGGGATCGTCTCGCGCAGATGCTGGAGCGATACGGCGCGGAGGTGACGCGGCTGGACGTTGAATGGGGACGCGCGTGCGATCCTGCCGCCGTCCGACGCGCCCTCGACTCGTCGCGCGCCGAGCTGGTCGCCGTCGTCCACGCCGAGACGTCGACCGGCGTGCTCAACCCGCTCGCCGACGTGGCCCGGATCGCGCGCGAGCGCGGCGCGCTGACGGTCGCCGACGCCGTCACGTCGCTCGGCGCGCATCCGCTCGACGTCGCGGCGTGGGACGTAGACGCGTGCTACAGCTGCACGCAGAAAGCGCTGGGAGCGCCGTCCGGCCTTGCGCCGATCGCGTTCTCGGCGCGCGCGCTCGGAGGTCGGCGTCGATCGCGCAGCTTCTCTTTCGATCTTGCGCTGCTCGAAGACTACTGGCTGCGCCGCACGTATCACCACACCATTTCGGCGCCGCTCGTGTACGCGCTCGCCGAGGCGCTCGCCTGCGTCGAAGAGGAGGGGCTCGAGGCGCGCTGGGCGCGGCACGAGCGTCACCACCGCGCGCTCGCGGCGGCGCTCCAGGCGATGGGGCTCGAGCTGCTGCCACCGGAGAGAGAACGGCTGTGGACGCTCAACGCCGTCCGTGTGCCCTCCGACGTGGACGAGGCGGCGGTGCGCCGGCATCTCCTCGAACGGTCCGGCATCGAGATCGGCGGCGGCCTCGGTCCGTTGGCGGGCCGCATCTGGCGGGTGGGCCTGATGGGCTCCGGCTCGACCGGAGCCATCCTGTTGCAGTTTCTCGGCGCCTTCGAGCGGGCTTTGCGTGCGGCCGGATTTCGCCCCGACCCAGGCGCGGGGGTCGAGGCCGCGGTACGTCTATTGCACTGAGGGCGGCGTTATGGCCCGAAGACTCATCGTTCGCGCGCTCGTTCCAACGCTTCTCGCCACGTCGCTCGCTGCCTGCGCCACCAACCCGGTGACCGGAAAGCGCGAGCTGTCGCTGATGAGCGAAGCGCAGGAAGTGCAAACCGGCCGACAGCTTGACGCGGAAGTCCGGCGCGAGATGGGCGTCTATGGCGACGCCGAGCTGCAGCGCTACGTCAACGATCTCGGCCAGCGGCTCGCGCGCACCTCGCAACGGCCGAATCTGCCGTGGCACTTTGCCGTCGTCGATCAGCCCGCGGTCAACGCGTTCGCGCTGCCCGGCGGCTACATCTACATCACGCGAGGCATCCTGCCGTATCTCGACAACGAAGCCGAGCTCGCGGGAGTGCTCGGCCACGAGATTGGCCACGTCACCGCGCGCCATTCGGCAGCGGCGTACAGCAAGGCGACGAGCGCGGGCGTCGGTCTCGCGCTCCTCGGGATCTTCGTGCCGTCGACGCGCCCGCTGCAGGGACTCGCGGAGACCGCGCTCGGCGTCCTCTTCCTCAAGCACGGCCGCGACGATGAGCTGCAGGCGGATCGGCTGGGCGCCGAGTACACCGCGAAAGCGGGATGGGATCCCGCCGGCGTCGCCGGGATGCTGACGACGCTCGCGCGGATCGACGAAGCCACCGGCAGCCGGAAGGGTGTGCCGAACTGGTTGTCCACGCACCCGGCGCCCGCCGATCGCGTGCAGCAGGTGCAGACGTCGGTGGAGCAGGCCCGAGCGGCCGCGGGGGGCCGGACGCTCGAGCGTGACGAAGCCGGGTTCCTGACCCGCATCGACGGCATCGTATACGGCGACAGCCCGGAACAGGGGGTCGTGCGCGGGAGCCGTTTCATGCACGGCGATCTGCGATTCGCGCTGCAGTTCCCCGAAGGCTGGGAGATCCAAAACGCGCCGTCGCAGGTGTCGGCGAAGGCGGCGGGCGAGGACGTGTACATGGTCCTGCAGCTCGTGCAGCAGCCGCGCGGCACGATTCAGGACACCGCTGTCGGCGGCATGCAGAGCGCGGGCTTCCGTCACCTCGAGGGGAACCGACGCCAGATCAACGGTCTGCAGGCGTACGTGGGAACCTACCAGGGCAGCGCGCAGGGTGTCGGCAACGTGATCGTCCGGGCCGCGCACATCGAACACGAGCGCAACGTGTACTTGTTCGCGGGGATGGCGCCGCAGAACCTCTTCAACCGCGTCGACAACGCCATCACACGCAGTCTCGGTTCGTTCGAGCCGCTCAGCCGCGAAGAAGCGGCGCGGATCCGCCCGAACCGCGTCGACGTCTACACCGTGCGCTCGGGCGATACCTGGCAGTCGATCGCGAACCGCGCGAGCGAAGGGAACGTCAAAGCCGCGACGCTCGCCATCATGAATCACTATCCGGTGAGCGAGCAGCCACGGCCGGGCGATCGGATCAAGATCGTCGTCGCGGGCTAGGGGGTCCGGCTTCAGCCGGACCTGTATAATCGAAGGAATGCTCCGTGCCGGACAAGTGGCCGCCGCCTGCGTGGCGGCCGCTTTCGCCGTCCTCGCGTACATCTATCTCTCGCTTCCCGACGTCCGGTCGCTCGCGACCGTGAATCCAGGGACGACCGCCTTCATGGAGCTGCGTGCGCGCGAAGCGCGCGCCGACGGCCGCGAGCTGCGCCGGCAGCACCGCTGGGTACCGTACAACCGCATATCCGATTCGCTGACGCGAGCGGTGCTCGTCGCCGAAGACTCCTCGTTCTGGGAGCATGACGGCATCGACCTCGAGCAGATTCAGAAGTCGTTCGAGATCAATCTCGAGAAGGGACGCTGGCTGCGCGGTGGAAGCACGATTACCCAGCAGCTCGCGAAGAACTTGTATCTCTCGCCGTCACGCAACCCGCTCCGGAAGCTGCGCGAGCTGTTCATCACACGCCGCCTGGAAGCGGAGCTGAGCAAACGCCGCATCCTCGAGCTGTATCTCAACATGATTGAATGGGGTGACGGCATCTGGGGAGCCGAGGCGGCGGCGCGCGCGTATTTCGGCAAACCGGCCTCGGCCCTCAGCGCGCCGGAAGCGGCCCTGCTCGCCGGCGCGATCATCAACCCGCGCGTTCTGAGCCCTGCCGGTCCTCCCGCCAGACTGCTGGCCCGGCAGCGGCTGATCCTCCGGCGGATGCGCTACGTGGAGCCGCCGCCGCTCGACCCTGAGGCGCCGTTTCCCGAGATTGCACCGTTCGACAGCGCCGAGCCGGGCGCGCTGCCGGGCAGCGCGCTCCCTCCTGAGGCCCCGCCGCCGCCTCCCAAGCCGATTCCATTTCCCGTTCCTTAGTGCTGGTCGCCGTTTACGGCGGAGCTTGACACGCTCGCAGGCGGTCTCTAATATGGGGCCGTTCCCCATTTTGTCTGCCGGAGAACGGCTGAGGTCGAGCGACGTGTGTCTCGCGCTCGCCGCCGTGGCTGCCCATGCTCAACTACACAGAGCGCGTCACGGCGCTCATGCGCGACATTGTGGGGCGCGTCCCGAGGCTGGCCTTCATCGATCTCGATGAAGTCCTCGTCTTCGCCCGCTTCGGCCGCAGCGCGGCCGACGGCGCCTTCGCCACCTGCCACTGCCTGACGCTCCCGACGAGCGAGCCCGGCTACTACTACTGGCGGGATCGCCGCAGCGGAGAAGTCACGCGGCGATCGCCCTGGTTCGTCACGAGGACGCCTGACGTCACGCTTGGCGGCCGGCGCATCAAATACCTGATCTCGCTCGCGCTCCCGCGCTTCTGCGATCAAGTGCTCTCGCGCACGCGGAAGCGGGCGCTCTATCCGGACGCTGACGGGTGGATTGCGAAGCTCGACACCGTCGTCCACGAGCTGTATCACATCGATCCGGAGGATGTGGGCATCCGCAAGGTAGCGAAGGCGGACGGCGCGCGATCGCTGTGGTCGCACGGGCCGGAGTTCTACGAGGAAGTCGCCGCGATGGTCCGGCAGTATCTGGCGACCAACCCATCGCTGGCGACGTATGACTTTCTCCGCCACGACTTCGCCGAGCTGCAGACCCGGTACGGGGTCGTCGCAGCCGCGACGTTCCGGAACTATCCCTCGTACCCGCAGCGCTACGTCGAAGCGCTCGCCGAGCAGCCGGACGATCCGCCCGTCTCCGCGCCGCTGGCGCCGCTGCCGCGTCAGTGCCAGCCAAGCCGCTACGCCGACGGCGACGTGTTGGTGCGTGAGTTCAACACGCTGGCGGCACGCCGGCTGCGCCTGGTCGCCCCGGCCGGGGCGTCGTTCAACCCGCCGGTCGCCGGGGTCGCTTGCCCGGCTGCGGCGCCGGTCGTCTAAAGTCAACCGTGTAACTTACTGCCCTGGCGAGAGTTAGAACCTTTCGCCGTCTTGACACTCTGTCGGCCGTCGGGCACAATGGCGGAGGAGCTATGGAGCAGACGCTCCTCCTCAACGCCACGTACGAGCCGCTGAAGGTCGTCCACTGGCAGAAGGCCATTACGCTGTGGTGCCAGGGGAAGGTCGAGGTCATCTCGGTCCACGACCGCGAGATTCGGTCCGTCTCGTTCACGTTCAAGCTGCCGTCGGTCATCCGCCTGCTGCGGTACGTCAGGATCAAGCGACGATTCGACTACGTGCCGTTCTCGCGCGCGAACATCTACGCGCGCGACGACCACATCTGCCAGTACTGTGGCGAGGTCTTTCCCACGAGCGAGCTGACGTTCGATCATGTCATCCCGGTCGCCCATGCGGGCCGGAAGGACTGGGAGAACATCGTCACCTGCTGTGTGAACTGCAACCGCCGGAAAGGCGGGCGTACGCCCGCCGAGGCGGGGATGCACCTGGTGCGGGTGCCGAAGCGCCCGCATCGCGTGCCAGCGATCCGCATCACGATCGGGCTGCGAAACGCGCCTGACAGCTGGCGCGATTACTTCTACTGGAACGCCGAACTGGACGAAACATAGGCGCGATCTCCTCTATCTCTCCTTCCTGGGCCATTCCGGGTGGACGTGTGACCATCGCGGGATCCGACTTCCGGCTCGACGCGCACGTTACGCGCCTGCCGGGGGTCAGGATCGGCCCCTACGACGCGCGCGTTGTCTTCGCGCGCCAGACCGAACTGGTCGTGGTCGTCCCTCCAGAGGTGGAAGGCGGCCGCATGCCGGTCCGTCTCGACGACGTTGCAGGGACGACCGTGCTGCTCGACGTGGGCGTCCCGGTCGCCACCGGCCTGCATCTCGTGGACAGCCCGGTCTTCGATGCCGACGGCAACCTCTTCGTCACGTTCAGCGGCACGCGGGGTCAGCAGGCGCCGATCTCGATCTTCAAGGTCACGCCAGGCGGCGCGCGCGAACCCTTCGCGACCGGCATCCTGAACCCCACGTCGCTGGCCATCGATCCCGCAGGGCGGCTCTACGTCTCGAGCCGTTTCGAAGGGGCGGTGTATCGCGTCGGCGACACCGGCGCCGCAGAACCGTTCGCCACGGATCTCGGGGTCGCGTGCGGCCTCGCGTTCAACCAGGCGGGGCAGCTCTACGTCGGCGATCGATCGGGATCGATCTTCAAAGTGGCGCACGATGGGTCGGCGACGCTCTTCGCGTCGCTGCCGGCGAGCGTGGCGGCGTTCCACCTGGCGTACGGCCCTGACGAGTCTCTGTACGTAACCGGGCCGACGCTGGCCCCCCGCGATGCCCTGTATCGCGTGGATCCAGAGGGGCATGTCGACGTCGTGTGGTCCGGGTTCGGGCGCCCGCAGGGGCTCGCGTTCGACGCGGCCGGCTCGCTCTACGTCGTCGAGGCGCTGGCGGGCTCGAGCGGGTTGTATCGGCTCCGACGGCGGACCGACGGCCGCCTGGGCGAGCCGGACCTGGTGGTGGCATCGGCGTCGCTCATCGGCGTCGCGATCGATCCCGCAGGTGGACTCGTGGTCGCGTCGGCCGACACCGTCTACCGTCTCGACGTGCCCGTACGGGGACGGTGACAGGCGGTCGAATCAGCGCGCCGACCCTTCGACAGGCTCAGGGTCGCCCTGAGCTTCGCCGAAGGGCGAGCGTGAGCGAACAGCCGCCTTCGCGCCCTTGGCGCTTCGGCGAGCCCGCGCGAGCCGCGACGTCGGCGAGCGCGAGCAAGCGGGGGTGGGGTAGGATGCTGCGCCTATGCATCTCTTCCGACGGAAGGCCATCGGCGATCTGCTCGCCGAGGGAGACGAGGCGCATTCGCTGAAGCGCGCGCTCGGCGCCGGGGACCTGATCATGCTGGCGATTGGCGCCGTGATCGGCGCGGGGATCTTCGGCGCGATCGGCACGGCAGCCGCGGGGCAGGTCGAGTCGGCGGGCAACGTCATCCGGTACGGCGCGGGCCCGGCGCTGATCGTCTCCTTCCTGCTGCTCGGCGGCGCGTGCGCCCTTGCCGGCCTCTGCTACGCCGAGCTGGCGTCGATGATTCCGCAGGCGGGGAGCGCCTACGCCTACGCGTACGCCACGCTCGGGGAGCTGGTGGCCTGGATCATCGGCTGGGACCTGATCCTCGAGTACGCCGTCGGCAACGTCGCGGTCGCCATCTCGTGGGGGGATTACTTCAACACGCTCGTCCGCGGGTTCGGCCTGGAGCTGCCCGCGTGGGTGACGACCGGGTACCGCACGGCGCTTCTCAGCTCCGTGCCGGAGGTCCACGGCCTGCTCGAGACGGCGCCGCGTCTGCTCGGCCTGCCGATCCTCGTCAACGTCCCTGCGTTCGCGATCGTGATGTTCGTCACCTGGCTGCTGCTGCGCGGCGTGCGTGAGAGCGCGCGCGCCAACAACGTCATGGTGGTGATCAAACTCGCCGCGCTCGCGCTGTTCGCGGTCGTGGGGGCGACCCACCTCAACCCCGACAACTACACGCCGTTCGCGCCGAACGGTTTCACCGGCATCCATCAGGGGGCGGCCATCGTCTTCTTCGCCTACATCGGCTTCGACGCGATCTCGACCGCGGCGGAGGAGACGCGCAATCCCCAGCGCAACCTGCCGATCGGCATTCTCGGCGGACTCGCGATCTGCACGCTGATCTACGTCATCATCGGGGCCGTGCTGACCGGCATGGTGCCGTACACCGAGCTGGCGGTCGCCGATCCGCTCGCGCGCGCGCTGCAGCTCGCGGGGTTCCAAGCGGTCGGCTGGATCGTCGCGCTCGGTGCCGCGGTGTCGATGACGGCGGTACTGCTCGTGTTCCAGTACGGCCAGCCGCGCATCTTCTTCGCGATGGCACGCGACGGGCTGCTGCCGCGGTGGGCCGCGAAGGTCCACCCCGTGCACCGGATCCCGCACATCACGACGCTCATCACCGGCCTGGCGGTCGCGTTCGCCGCGCTCATCGGCGACGCCGCGGAGACCTACGACCTGACCAACATCGGGACGCTCTTCGCCTTTGCGATCGTATGCGCCGGCGTGCTGGTGCTGCGCTACACCGATCCGGATCGGCCGCGGCCGTTCCGGGTCCCGTTCGTCTGGCCGGTGTGCCTGCTGGGCGCGGCCGGGTGCATCTTCATCATGCGGGGGCTGCCGCCTCAGGCGTGGGAGCGCTTCGGCATGTGGCTCGCGATCGGCCTCGTGGTGTACTTCGCGTACGGCTACCGGAACAGCCGGCTTCGTGCCGACCTCAACAGGTAGGTGCGCGAGTCTGCGAGTCTGATAGAATGATCCCTTTGCAGGGACCGCGGTTTTCCTGACAGAGGGCCATGGCGCACGACAGGATTGCGGTGCGCGGCGCGCGCGTCCACAACCTCAAGAACATCGACGTCGATCTCCCGCGCAATCAGCTCGTCGTCATCACTGGGCTGTCCGGTTCGGGCAAGTCGTCGCTCGCCTTCGACACGATTTACGCCGAGGGACAGCGGCGCTACGTCGAGTCCCTGTCCGC
>JBOGJB010000218.1:0-10239 GCA_050745085.1 Vicinamibacterales bacterium | reverse complement strand
GGCTGCCGCGTTGGGGACCCCGGCGCCTCGCGCGAGCCGCGGGCGCTTCCCCGGCCTCCGGCCTCCGATGCGGCAAGGATCCGCTCTGGCGTCGCCGGAATCTCGTCGACGACGATCCCGGTGGCGTTCTCGATGGCGCCGACGACGGCCGGCGCGGCGCCGTCCATCGGCAGCTCGCCGATCCCCTTCGCACCGAAGGGACCGCCGTCGAACGCGCGCTCGACGAGCTCGACGTCGATGACCGGACTGTCCTTGATTGTCGGGATGAGGTAGGTCGCGAGGCGATCGTTCAAGTATCGCCCGTCCGTGACCTTGATTTCCTCCATCGTCGCGTAGCCGATGGCCTGCAGCGTACCGCCTTCGATCTGGCCCTTGCAGAGCGTGGGATGGATAGCTTTTCCCACGTCGCAGACCGCGACCGCGCGCCGCGGACGCACGTCGCAGGTGTCAGGATCGACGTCGACTTCGACCACGTCACAGCCCCACGCGTACGTCGGATACGCCGCCCCTTGATACGTCGCGTCGTCGAAGGTCTGCCAGGCTGGAGGCTCGTGCCGGACGGTGATCTCGAGCGGGCCGTGCTTCTTGAGGTACGCGCGGGCGAGTTCGCGAAATCCGCCTCCGCCGCCTCCAATCGTGGCGCGCAGCTCCCGCACCGCCTTCTCGATCAGGCGGCCGACGATCATCGTCGTCCGCGATGCGACCGTCGGACCCGAGTCGGGCACCAGACTCGTGTCCGGCGGGGCGAAGACGACGTCGTCGAACTCAACCCCGGCGGCGGCAGCCGCGATCTGCGGGAAGACGATCGCGCAGCCCTGCCCCATGTCGGTCATCGCGGTCAGGATCTCGATGCGGCCGTCTGCGAGGAGCCGCGCCGTCACCGGGGACTTCATCCTCAGCTCTCCCGAGCCGGTGAAACCGCAGCCGTGAAAGTACAGGCTGATGCCGATGCCGCGCTTCTCGCGCCAGAGACGCCGAAACTGCGTGCGCGACGCCGCGCGCTCGAGGCACTCCCGTGCGGAGGTCGTCTCGTCGAGGATCTGACCGGTCGGCAGCCGATCGCCGGGTCCGACGACGTTCAGCGCGCGGATCGCGTACGGATCGACGCCGACGCGCCGCGCGATCGCGTCCATGTGCCGCTCGACCGCGAACGCCGCCTGCGGTACGCCGAAGCCGCGGAACGCGCCGTTCGGTGGAGTGTGGGTCTGAAGGACGCGCCCGCGCACGCGGACGTGCGGCACGCGATACGGTCCGGCCGCGTGCAGGATGGCTCGCGAGAGGACCACCGGCGACAGCGTAGTGTACGCGCCGCCATCGAGGATGACCTCGATGTCCATCGCGATCAGGCGCCCCTCGCGATCGACGGCCGTGCGGTGGCGGATGAGCGACGGGTGGCGCTTTGTCGTCCCGACGATGTCCTCGTGGCGGTCGTAGGCGATGCGGACGGGATGTCCGCTTGCGCGCGCGAGAAGCGCCGCGTGCAGGCCGATCACGCTCGGGTAGTCTTCCTTGCCGCCGAACCCGCCGCCCACCGCGCTCGCCGCGATGCGGATCTTCTCGTCGGGCAGGCCGAGCGCGTGGACGAACGCCTTGTGGACGTAGTAGGGGCACTGCATCGAGCCGACGGCGTGCGCCGTGCCGCCCTCGTCGAACCAGGCGGTCATCGCCTGACACTCGATGTAGATGTGCTCCTGCAGTCCCGTGCGGTACTCGCCGCTGACGACGAGGTCGGCGTCGGCGAGGGAGCGCTCGACGTCGCCGCACGCGAGGGTCAGGACGTAGAGCGGCGGATGGCGATCCGCCTCCGCCAGATCGAGAACAGGGTCGAGCGAGGCGTACGTGACGTCGATCTCGGCCAGCGCGGCGCGTGCGGCGTGACGGCTCGGCGCCGCGACGAGCGCCACCGCCTCTCCGACGTGCCTCACGACGCCGTCGGCGAGAATCGGCCAGGTGTCGTCGAGCAGCTGGACGCCGTTGACAACCCCCGCCGCGCGAAGATCCGCGGCCGTGAGGAGGACGATGTCGGCAGGCGCGCGGCCGCCGCGCCAGCCCACGCGGTCGATGCGCGCGTGTGCGTGCGGGCTGCGCAGCGTCGCGCCGAACCACAAGCCGGGGAATTCGAGGTCGTCGCCGTAGCGCGCCTGTCCCGCGACTTTGGCGAGGCCGTCAGGCCGCGGAGGGGACGCGCCGATGATGGAAACCACCCGAAGAGAGACTATAAACGGCGGCCAATTTCTTGGCCACTGGTTAACGCGTTAGCCGCATCGGGGCCGATGCCTACACGTGGTTCTTAAGTTGGCCCAAAGCCCTAAATGCTTCAATAGATGACACTTACGCGGGCTTGCACACCCCTGCCCATGCGCGGCACGAGCATTGCTCCGATGGGGAATGACCATGTCGCGGCCTCAATCGCTCTCGATGCCCGCGGCAGCCTCCGTCCGCGCGGCGCTGGACCCGCAGGTCCGGCTTGGCGGACGGGATATGAGCTGCGCGCAGTGCAGACATCCGCTCGAATGCCTCGATCACCAGGAGCGGTCGGGAACGTGGTTGGGGTCCTTCATGTGTCCGAGCTGCCGAAGCGAATATTTTTATTCCTATCGCTGGCGGCAGTTGGTTCGGCGTTTCGATCTTTGACACACGAGCGGTCGGAAGGCAGCAGGTGGCGAGGAGTGACCGTCGGTCACCTCCGGGCCGCGCCTTCACTCACACCCACTCGCGCGCGCGGCGTTTTGAGAGCGGCGCCGCGCAAGCCTGCTGTCTTCCGGCCGCTCGTGGTGTGTACGCCTGCGTCAGCGGCCTTCCTCCCCCCATCCTGACCACACCAGCTTTTCCGCTTGACAGGACCGCCGTCCCGGCCGATAGTTGTTACTGACAATGAATTCTGACTTGACCCGGGACGCCGTCGCCCTGACCGAGGCGGTCTCGGACCTGGTGCGCGTCTATCAGTTCCGCGATCGGGACCAGATCTGCTGTCACGACATCTCGGTCACGCAGTGCTACGCGCTCGAGGCGCTGGTCCAGCACGGGCCGATGCGCTCGACCGCGCTCGCCGCCCGCCTCTACCTCGACAAGAGCACCACGAGCCGCGTCGCTACGACCCTCGTGCGGAAGGGCTACGTCGAGCAGCGGCCGGATCGGGCGGACGGCCGGGCCGTCGCGCTGCGGGTGACGGCCGCGGGACGCGCGCTCTACCGGCGCATCAACGACGACCTCGTGGCGCAACAGAAGGCACTCCTCGCGGATCTGGATCCGGACCTCCGCGCCGGCGTTACTCGTGTGATCAGCAGGCTCGCGCGCGCGGCGGACGCGCGCTTTCGAGAGGGGTTCAGCGTGGATGGCTGCGGGTGCGCCCCGGAGGAAATGGGTGCGCAAATCGGAACACGTCGAAAGGAATGACTCATGGAGAACATCACTGACGCGGTTCGACAGAAGTATGGGGAAGCGGCGCGGCGCGTGACGTCCGGCGAGAGTGCGGCCTGTTGCGGAACCTCCCCATCCGCCGCGTGCGGCTGCGATCCCGTGACGACGAACCTGTACGATGCGGCCGACGCCGGCGCGGTCCCGGACACGGCGCTGCAGGCATCGCTCGGCTGCGGCAACCCGACGGCGCTCGCCCGGCTCCAGCCGGGTGAAGTCGTCCTCGATCTGGGGAGCGGCGGCGGGATCGACGTGCTGCTCTCGGCGATCCGCGTGGGACCAACCGGGAAGGCCTACGGGCTCGACACGACGGACGGGATGCTCGCGCTCGCGGAGGAGAACAAACGCAAGAGCGGACTCACCAACGTCGAGTTTCTCAAGGGAACCATCGAAGACATCCCCCTGCCGGACGCCTCGGTCGACGTCATCATCTCGAACTGCGTGATCAACCTGTCGGGCGACAAGGATCGCGTCCTCGTCGAGGCGTTTCGCGTGCTGAAACCGGGCGGCCGCTTCGCCGTGAGCGACGTCGTCGTCCGCGGAGATCTTCCGGCGGCGGTCAAACGCTCGATGGAGCTGTGGGTCGGCTGCATCGCCGGGGCGTTGACCGATTCCGAGTACCGGGAGAAGCTCGGCGCGGCCGGCTTCGCGGACGTCGACGTCGAAGTGACGCGTGTCTACAGCGTCGACGACGCGCGGTCATTCCTGAACGCCGAAGGCCTCGACGTCGACGCCTTCGCGCCCACCGTGGAAGGCAAGGTCGTGAGCGCGTTCGTCCGGGCGAAGAAGCCGGCGTCGTGCTGCGGACCTACCTGCTGCCACTGAGCGGGGTCCGGAGAGGCGTCGTGAAGCCGCGAATCCTGTTTCTCTGCACCGGGAACTCGTGCCGAAGCCAGATGGCGGAGGGGTTCATCCGCCACCTCGCGCTGGATCGCTTTGACGTGGTCAGCGCGGGGACCGAGCCGGTTCCGCTGAATCCAGGCGCGGTGGAGGCTATGGCCGAGATCGGGATCGACATCTCGGCGCAGCGGTCAAAGGCCGTCGAGCCATTCCTCAGGCAGCAGTTTACCTATGTGATCACGGTCTGCGATCGCGCCGCGGAGCGCTGCCCGTTCTTCCCTGGGCCCGCCCGGCGGCTCGAATGGAGCGTTCCAGACCCGGCAACGGTGCGCGGTTCCGAGGCCGAACGGCGCAGTGCCTTTCGCGCCGTCCGCGATCTGATTGGAGGAAAGATCCGCGACCTGATCGAGACGGGAGCGTGAGGCGACTCCTCAGGCGCGCCTCCGACTCGTTCGCCACGCTGCAGGTCCGCGCGGCCGGCGCGGCCGGCGCGGTCAAGCGCGAATCCCCTCAGCCGGCTTGAGCGACGCCAGCCAGACGCGCGCCTGACTCACGTCACGAGGCGTCAGGTGGTGCCCGGCCGGCTGCATCTCGACTGTGACGTCGGCTCCAGCGGCTCGAAGCAGGCCCGCGAGCCGCTCGGTTTCGGCGGCTGAAACGAGAGGATCGGCAAGGCCGTTCGATAGCAGCACGGACGCGCCGTCGATCGGAGGTGGCGCGTCGGGAACGAAGGGGACCATGGCGCGGAACAAGACGGCGGCCGCCACCACCTGGGGTCGTGACAGCAGAAGGCTCGCGGCGATGTTCGCGCCGTTCGAGAAGCCGACGGCGATGACGCGCCGGCTGTCAAATCCGTGATGCTCGGCCGCCTCGGCGATGAACGCGGCGAGTTCCTCCGTCCGGCGCGTGAGGTCTTCGACGTCGAAGATCCCTTCCGCGAGCCGGCGGAAGAACCGCGGCATGCCGCGCTCGAGGACCTTGCCGCGCGGGCTGAGCAGCCCGGCGTCGGGCATCAGCTCGCGGCCAAGCGGCAGGAGATCGTTCTCGTCACCGCCGGTTCCGTGCAGCAGAAGCAAGGTCGGCGCGTCGGGCCGCGCCGGCGGCTGGTATCGATGGACAAAGGACAGCGCCACGCCACTCACCGCGCGTGAGCCGCGGCGTCCGACCGGAGCGGCGGCAGCGCCCGCTCGATCGCCGCGCGGTCGCCCTCGAGCCACGGCGGCAGGACGAGCGACTCACCGAGGTGTGCCGCATCCTCGTCCACCGCGAATCCCGGTCCGTCGGTCGCCAGCTCGAACAGCACGCCCCCCGGCTCCTTGAAATACACGGACTTGAACCAGAAGCGATCGATCACCGGTGTCGCACGCGCGCCGGCCGACTCCACGCGCGCCCGCACCCTGAGCTGGTGTTCCTCGTCTGCAACGCGCCACGCGAGATGGTGCACACTGCCCACCCCCCACATCCCCCGGCGCGCCTCGGGCGCGCCACGCACGTCGACCACGCCGGCCGCGTCGGGGAACCCGTACCGCGTCCAGCCGTTCTCGGTCGCCAGTTCCCGGAAGCCGAGCACATCGGTCAGGAACGCGGTGGTCGCCGCCGCTTCGCGCTCCCACAGCTGGGCGCCGAAGAGGCCGCGGATCTGTCGCTCGGGCGGAACGGGGCTTCCCTCCCACGGCGTGAACGGCCGCTTCACGCTCCCTTCGATCAGGGCGATGTGCAGCCCGTGCGGGTCGTCGAACGCCAGCACCTTCTGGCCGAACCGGGTCCCGGTTCGGGCGTTGCGCGTTCCATATGCCTCGAGGCGCTCGCCCCAGAACGCGAGCGAGTCTGCGGGCACTTCGAGGCCGACCTCCATCGCGAGCCCGTGCCCGGCGCGTGGCGGCGCCGGCTGCGCCCACGGAAAGAACGTGAGGTCTGTTCCCGGATGCCCTTCCGCGTCGGCGTAGAAGAGATGGTATGTGCCGGGATCATCCTGGTTGACGCTGCGCTTGACCAGACGCATCCCGAGCACGCCGGCGTAAAAGTCGAGGTTCTCCTGCGCCGGTCCGGCGATTGCCGTGATGTGATGGAGGCCGTTGACGGGTTCCATAGAGGTCACTTTGCTGGAGCTGACCGCACTCACCGCCGCGGAAACTGATCGGGATTGTCCGTGAACACGGCGTCCACGCCGTAGTCGTAGAGGAACTTCGCCATCTCCTCCCGTACCGACGGAAACGCGCCGGTGTTGGAGGAACGAAACGTCCATGGTGTGACGGTGAGCCCCGCGTCGTGCGCCCACGTGACCAGCTCGGGCCGCTGCTCCACGATCGACTTGTTCGGCCCGAGCCCGGTCGCCCAGGCGGCGATCTCGCGGACCTTCTGTGCCGAGTCCAGGCGATCGATCGCCCGCGCCTCGACGAGGAACACGCGCGGCACCCTGCGAAGGTCCCTGGCCAGATGCTTGAGTGTTGTATCGTCGAACGATTGGATGATGACCGCTGTCGCAGGGTCTTCGACGAGCGCGTTCTTCGTCAGGACGTTCGCCAGCAGCTTCTCGGGGCTGACGCCTCGTCCGCGGTAGAACTCCGGATCTTTCAGCTCGGGATAGAGTCCGGCCCTGCCGCGGACGAGGTCAATCGCTTCCTGAAACGTCGGCACGCGCGCCCCGGCGAACTTCTGGTCGAACCACGAGCCGGCGTCGAGACGCTTGATCTCGGCGACCGTGAAGTTGTGTACCGGCCAGCGGCCGACCGGTGCGCCGCCGCTCTTGTCCTCGACGAAGCGATCCGGAAAGACCTCCTCCACGTTCGTCGTGCGTTCGAGCGAAACGTCGTGAATGCACACGAGGACGCCGTCCTTCGAGACGGCCAGGTCCTGCTCGACGAAGTCGGCGCCCTGCTGCAACGCCAGGCCGTAGGCGGCGAGCGTGTGCTCGGGGGCGTACGCCGACGCGCCCCGGTGTGCGATCAGCTGCTTTCTCGAGGAAGACGTTGGCTGCGTCGAGGGCAACACCCCAGAGAAAGCGATCAAACCGATGGCTACGACAGTTCGCACGTCCTGGCCTCCGACCCCTGGCCCTCAGGCCCTAGAAGCTCAGTTTAACCCCCAGCTGGAGCTGGCGCGCATCGTAGGCTGACGTGATCGTCCCGAACGCGCCCGAGCTGCGGTTCCCGTTCGGGCCGCGGAAGTTCGTGCGATTCAGGACGTTGAACGCCTCGAATCGAATCTGCAGCCGCGTGTCGTTTCGGACCGGGAGCGCGAAGTCCTTGGACGCGACGAAATCCATCTGCCAGAACCACGGAGCACGCACGCTGTTGCGCGGCGCATTACCGAAGGGCTGGCTCGGATCGGTCGGGATGACGACACTCGCCGGATTGAGGTAGCCCGTCACAGAGCTGGTGTCGCCGTACGGATCGCCGACGACATTCGGACGATAGTTGTTCGCGCCGCGGAAGTCCTGCTGAATCCCCGACACCTGAAAGGCGGCCGTTGGCGTATAGACGAGCGTGACCGGCTCGCCCGACGTCATCGTGTTGATGCCGCCGAGCGTCCATCCGCCGAGCAATCCGTCGGCGAGAGCCCCCGCCTCCGACAGCCATCGCTTGCCGCGCCCGACCGGCAGCTCCCAGACGAAGCTCGTCGTATTGTTGATCGGCTGATCGTACGCTGATGTCCCGAAGTCCGCGTCGAGGTTGTAGAAATCCTGCGGCGCCGGGAAGTTGCCGTTCGGTCCTTCGAGCGATCCAGCCCCATTGTCTTTGGCCTTCGACCAGGTCAGCGCGTTCAGAAACATCAGACCCTGACGCAGCCTGTACTCGTACTTCACCTGAAGGCTGCTGTACTTGGATTTGCCGCCGTTGAACGAGTAGGTGATGTCCGCGAACTCCGGGATCGGTCGCCTCGCCTGCAGCGGGATGTTCCCTTGTGGGCTGTTCGGACGGGCCTGGTTGAAGTTGGCGAACAGGAGCAGACCGTCCGCGCGGTTCCCGACGTAGGCAAGGTCTACGACCATGTTCCGCGCGATCTCGCGTTGGACGGAGATGTAGTAGCTCTGTACCCGGCTCGATCGATAGTCCTCGGGCATGTAGGTGATGTTCGCCGCGAGAGGGTTGAACTGCGAAGGGTCCGCAAAACGGTCGGGATAGCCCAGCTGCGTGGTCCGGAAGGCCGGATCGAGCGGGTTGGCCTGGACGGCGACGGCGTTGACCACCTGCGGACCGTTGATCGACAGGACATTCGCGGCGCCGGCGCGATGGAAGTGAACGTAGCTCACGCCGTATCCGCCCCGGACGACGGTCGAGACGAGCGGCGACCAGGCAAAGCCGAGCCGCGGCCCGAGGTTGTTGCGATCCGGGTTGATGAGGGCCCGGTCCTCCAGCGAGCCGCCGCGCGCGACGAGCATCGTGCGCGCGTTTGGGTCGAAGTTCGAGAGGATGTTGTCCGCCTCCCAGTGCGGCGTCGCGTACTCGTAGCGGACGCCGAGGTTCAACGTCAGGTTGTCGTTCAACCGGAAGTCGTCCTGCACGTAGGTGAAGTGCATCTGCTGGCGCAGGTTCGCGATGAGGATGTTGCTCAGCGCGTACTGGCTGCGCATCCCGAACATGAAGTCGGCGAGATTATAGAGATTGTTGGCCGCCGCGCCGGCAGGTCGGGTGAACTGCCCCGTGTAGGAGTCGCGCCCGTAGAGCGGGTTGACATCCTGGACCTCGGTGTTGATGTGCTGGAACTCGTATCCGGTCTTGAGCGAGTGCCGGCCCGCCACCCACGTGTAATTGACCTTCGGGTTCCACAGATCGGGATACTGCCACTGCGGGTTCGTGGCTTGCCGCCCCAGGTCCGAGAAGCCCGTAATTAACTGCGTTGGAAGTCCGCCGGCAATCCGCGAATCGGTGGGAAGGCCCCGGATCCCGTACGCCTCGAGCGCTTCCTGCAAGCCGAGCGCCAAAGGGTTCTTGCCGGCGACCGTGCGCGACCACCCGAAACGTCCTTCGAGCAGCGACGTCGCCGAACGGGCCCACGTGAATCCGGCGGCGAACTGCTTATTCGTCACGTACGTCAGCCCATTGCCGCTCCCGCCGGAGGGCAGCGGCAGCGGAGGGTTGTCCACGATGTCGGCATCGCGATAGCCGAAGCGCCCGAACGACGTCAGCGCGGCGCTGATCTGGAAGTCCGCCTTCGCGCTGAGCTTGTCGGTGGTGTTGTTGAACTCCTGAAGGATCGAGTAGTTGTTCGACGCCGCGCTGGACGTCGGATCGGGCAGCTCGGAGAGCACCTTGCGCGCGAAGGCCGTCATCGGAATGGGCGTGCCGGCCGGGTACGTGACGCCCGTCTGGGGGTTTCGCACCGCCACGGCCAGGATGCCTTGCCGCTGCACGGGGTTCGGGATGGTCTGGAACGCCACGTTCTGTCGCGTCTGGCGAAACCCCTCGTAGTCGGTGAAGAAGAACGCCCGGTTCCGCCGGAACGGCCCGCCGAAGGTGACGCCGAACTGGTCGCGGCTAAGCGGCGGCTTTTCGCCGGTCGCCGGCAGGAAAAACCCGGTCGCGTTGAGGCTCGTGTCGCGGTAGAACTCCCACGCCGCGCCGCGAAAGCTGTTCGTGCCGCTGCGGGACGCTACGTTGATGATCGCGCCGGCGCTCCGGCCGTACTCGGCGCTCATGTTGTTGGTCACGACCTTGAACTCGGCGACGGCGTCCGGCGACGGCTGCATCACCTGGTTCGAGAACCCCTGATTGCTCGTGCCATACGAGTTGTTGTCGACGCCGTCGAGCAGGAAATTGTTGACCGTGCTGCGCAGACCGTTGATGTTGAACGACCCTTCACGAACCGTCGACGCCGAACCGGTGTTGAGCGCCGAGAGGCGGACGCCGGGGCTCAGCAGCGCGAGCGACGAGTACTCGCGGCCGTTGAGCGGCAGCTCCACCGCCTGCTCTCCGGTGATCAGCTGACCGCGCTGGCTCGAGTCGGTCTCGAGCATGGGTGAGGCCCCGAGGACCTGGACTG
>JBOGJB010000217.1:0-8605 GCA_050745085.1 Vicinamibacterales bacterium | reverse complement strand
GCCCAGAGTGCCGCGTCGGGCGCGGAGGTGTTGACTCGTGCCTCGCAGGAGCTAAACGCGAAGGAGCAACCAGATTACGAACATCCCGTGAAGAGACTAATGCGGCGGAATATCCAGATGGCCGCGGAACGTCGGTTCTCAATCGCGCTATCCCCGGATGAGCTCCTTCGGAAATGGATCGACCGAGCCGAGAGAGAAGTGGCCGCCGCCGACGCGCACCGACGGCGAAATCAATAGCCCACTGGCACAAGGAGCCACCATGAACTACAGACTCCTCAACCCGACGCTGGTGACGCTAGGTATTGTGATCCTCGTGAGTCCGACTTCTGCTGTGGCGCAATGCGACACTGGCGAAGTCTGGGACAACATCGCCCTCGACCCTGACGGCGCATTGTGCCCCGGAGGTCAGCCCTTTGCCACGGTTAACTATAGCGACATCGGTCAGATCCGGCGAGTAGTGACGTGTTTAGGTAATAGCGGATGGAACTCCGCGACAATGTGGCAACCGTTCGAGATATTCGCGAGCGGACAATGTGAGCTCGCGGCAGCGCAGAGCGAACCGGCGTGCAAACCTACAAATGCCACCCTTTGGTACCATGGTCTTCGACATCTCACCCGGGCAGGTGTCGTCGGTGCGAGGGGAAGCGCAGATCAAGAGAACGCGTGAGGGGCCGTCGGCCCTGCGCTGTCGCGCCTCCGCGTCGTGGATGCGGGCGCGGGCCTCGAGCCACTCCAGAGGCAGCTCGTACTCAGGGTCCGCGAACTCAGGGCCTGCCCGCCGGGTCCGTGGATTTTTTCGGTACTGGTCGTAGCTCGTCCACGCAACCTCCACAAGACGGTCGATCTCGTCGGAGGCCGTTTCGAACGCAGGGTCGTGGAAGCGCTCCTGCCATCGTCGCCTGAACTCTTCTGGGGAGTCGCGGGTTCGTCGGCCACGCGTCACCTCTTCGTTCTCTCGCGCATCTCGCGGTCCGTCCGCTCGGCCTCCGGCCGGGCGCCAAGCCGTTCCGCTTCACGCCGGCTGCGTTCCCACCAGCCGCGCGCCTGCTTGTCTTTCCCCAAGATCCACGCCAGCACGCCGACGAGGCGCAGAATCTCCGGCCGGTCGCTCGCATTCTTGTCGCTGATGCGCAGGGCCTCTCGCGCGCTGGCGCGGGCCCGCTCGCGGAGCGCCGCGGTCGCCGACCGATTGCCTTGCCCGCCCGCCTCTTCAAAAGCCCGGACGTCGGCAAGCAGCCGCGCGACCAGGTAGCTGCTCACGTAGTACGGAGGGATCCGCCCCATGCGCGCCACGAGCGACCCGGCGTCCTCGAGCGCGGTCCGCGCCGCGGCGCTTTCGCCGCTCTGCAGCTCTACGTTCGCGCGCAGCCCGTAGAGGTAGATGCGCAGCAGCGGGTGATCGATTCGTGTCAGGATCGGATCGGTCGCCTCAGCCTCGCGCCGCGCCTCCTCCAGCCGACCGCGCTTGAGCAGGAGGCGCGTGTTCAGCAGGTGCATCCGCCCCAGGATCAGATCGTTCTCGTTCGTCTGTCCCATCTCGCGCAGCGTCTCGATGAGTCTCTCGGCCGTCGTGAAGTCCCCCTTCTCGACCGCGATCGCGATGTGAACGACGATGTAAACCGAGAGGAACCATTCCTCGCCGATGCGCCTGTTCGCTTCGACGAGCGCCAGATCGCATCCCGGGCCATCCCACCGGCCGGTCAGCAGGTTGAGCATCAGGTCGGAGAACCGGTAGTAGAGCGCCGTTTTCGGATCGCTCTCGTCGATGAACGGCTTGACGTAGTCGAGGATTCGGCGGCTCAGCGTGTACGAGATGGCGGGCACAGAGAACAACGCGCTCGTGGCCGCATACATCCCGGCGCCGTTGCGGACGCTGCGGATGTCGAAGCGGTTGATGCGGCGGAGCGCACCCAGCGACTCCACGAAGTACCGCCGCGCGTCCACGGACACGATGGCGGTCCCTTTCTTGTACATCAGATCGATGATGGCTTCGTCGCGCGCCGACGGCGTGCGCGCCGGCTGTTTCGGCCGCACGTACAACCGCGTCAGGATCGACGCCAGGTCCACGACGAGCCCCGCCGCGGTCACCAGCCGGCCCCTCGGCCGCCAGGCGCGGTAGTGCTCCAGCGCGCGGTCGAAATGCTCGACCGCCTCGACCATGTAACCCTTGTTATAGAAAGCCAGGCCGATGTTGCGCTCCAGCTCCGCCCGACGATCCGGATCGGCGTCGGGCCCCGCCTGCCTCTGGTAGACCGCGAGCGCCTGCTGGAAGTAGTAGATCGCCTCGCTCGACGCGGCGCTGCGAATGGCCTCGGCGCCGGCCCGGACGAGATACTCTTCCGCCTTCCGCAGATTCTCGCCCCGCGTATAGTGCAGGGCCAGCATGCCGGCGAACCCGGCATCGTCAGGCCGGTCCGCGAAGAGCGCCTCAATCGCGGCCGCGACCTGCAGGTGCAGCTCCTTGCGGGCCTTCGGGACGATGCAGTCGTAGATCGATTCCTGAGTCAGGGCGTGGTTGAACGAGTACTCGACCTCTCCCATGCGCTCGCCGCGCCGCACGAGCTGCATGCCAATCAGCCGGTCCAGGCTTTCGTCGATCGATTCGGGAGACGGCGCAACGGCCGCGAGAACCCGGTGCAGGAAGCTTCGACCCACGACCGACGCGATCTTCGCGAGCGACCGCGTCCGCTCGTCGAGCAGATCGAGGCGGGCGATCAGCAACTCCTGAATCGTTTCGGGGATAACGACCTCGGCCATTCGAGGCGTGACCCGCGGCGCCCCGTTCACGATCTCGATCGCTCCTTCGTCGACGAGCGATCGCACCACCTCCTCGATGAACAGCGGGTTCCCGCCGGCGCGGGTCAGGATCCGCTCCTGCGCGCCGGGCGGGAGGCCGCGCAGGAGCTGCTCGACGAGCGTCTTGGCTTGCCCGTCATCGAGGGGCCGGAGCTGCAGCGCCGTGTGGAACTGGCTGTAGCGGCTGCGCACGGTCTCGAGCAGGCGATCGCTCGTGGCCGTATAGTCCGACCTGAGCGTGCCGACGAAAAGCATCCGGTGGCGCTCGGCGGATCGGAAGAGGCCTTCCAGCAGCTCGATGGACGACCGATCGGCCCAGTGCAGATCTTCGAGGACGATGACGAGCGGCGTGATCGCGGCCGCGCGCTCGAGCAGGTCGCGGAGGCCCCGCAGAATCAGCCGGCCGAGCGCGTCTCCTCCGACGCCCCTCACCCGCAGCGCGTACGCGCCGGACAGCTCCAGCCCCATCATGGTCGCGATGAAAGGATAGGCCTCGAGCAGCGCGCCGGGGTCGACGTGGCCGATCGCGGCCTCGAGCTTCGCCGAGGCGTCGGTCTTGCTGTCGTTGTCGCGGATGCCCGCCCACCCTCGCAGCATCTCGATGATCGGGTGGTAGCCGAGATTCGCGCCGGTCGAGAGCGCGCGCCCGACGAACAGCGTGAAGCGGCCGGTGGATCCTGGCCGCGCGATCGTCTCTGCGCGCGCGAGCAGCTCCGCCACCAGCCTCGACTTGCCGATGCCCGGCTCGCCCGCGATCGTCACGATCGATCCGCTACCCGCCAGCAGTTTGAACAGATGCTCCTCGAGCCGCTCCAGATCCGCCTCGCGGCCGACCATCTGGGCGGCGGCGCGCGCGTCGGCGGCGATCGCCGGCGCGTCGACCGTGTCCTGCGACACGACGTCGAACGCGGGGAGCGGCTCCCTGCGGCCTTTGAGCATGAGCGGCGGCAGCGCCGCCAGGCTGAACTCCTGCCGCGTCAGCCGCATCGTCTGCGGACCGACGTAGATGCGACCGTCCGGCGCGTGGTCCTTCAGCTTCGACGCGACGACGACCGTGTCGCCGAGCACCGAATACTGCCGGTCGCTTCCCGCGCCCACCGCGCCCGCCACCACGGTGCCTGTGTTCACGCCGAGATGCACGGCGAGCCGCTCCGCGGGCGGACGCGCCTCGTTCGCGGCCCGGACGGCGTTGCGAATCGCAATGGCGGCGTTCACCGCCTGGCGCGCGGTGTTCTCGACGCCGCTCGGCAGGCCGAAGAGCACCGTGAACGACCCCCCCATGATGCGGTCGACCGTGCCGCCGTAGCGGGCCGCGATCGCCGGAACGTCCGCCATCAGCTCGGCGGCCTCGTACTGAGCGCTACCTCCCCAGTCGTCGCTGCCGTCGCCCTCCGAGTCGGCGCGCCGCCGGATCTCGCCGAACATGATGGTGGCGTGGCGCCGCTCGCTCTCCCGCTCGGAAACGCCCGGCTCCGCGCGGGCGACTCGCCGCCGCTCCGTCCGCGCCGCCTCGTCCAGCTCGGCCTTCAGCGTCTGGAGATCCGCCAGCAGGTCGGCGGCCGACCCGTAGCGATCGTCCGGCGACTTCCGCAGGCACCGCAGGATGATGAGCTCGAGCCGCCGCGGCATCTGGGCGCCGGTTTCTGAGGGAGCGAGCGGCTCGTTGTGTGTGATGGCATAGAGCACCGAGCCCGGGTCTCCCGCCTCGAACGGCCGGTGCCCCGTCGCGAGCTCGTAGAGCACGACGCCCAGCGAGTAGAGATCCGTCCGGTGATCGATCAGCGAGCCGCGGATCTGCTCCGGGCTCATGTAGGCCAGCGTCCCCATCGTCGAGCCGGCGGCGGTCGGCTGCACGACGTCGAGTCGCCGGGCGATGCCGAAGTCCATGATCTTCACGAGCCCGGGCTCGGTGATCATGATGTTCGGCGGCTTGATGTCGCGATGGATGATCCCCTGGCCGTGCGCCTCGCTCAATCCTTCCGCGATTTGCGCGGCGATCGCCACACACTCGGGCGGCGGCGCCGTGCCCGCGGCAATCCGCTCCGACAGAAGCGTGCCGCGGACGTATTCCATGACGATGAACGGCGCCGGCTCGCCCGCGTCCGTCGTCTCGCGGAAGCTCTCCGGCGCCCACGGCGTGCCGGTGGCGGAGTCCCACGGCGACGACGTGGTCCCGGTGCTCGTCGTCGACCCTTCGGACAGCGTCGTGTCGTGAATGAGCGCGGGCAGATCGACGACCTCCTCGACCGCGTGAATCGTGCAGATGTTCGGGTGGTTCAGCGCGCTTGCCGCCTGCGCCTCGGCGAGAAACCGCGCCCGCGCGCCGCTGTTGCGCGCGAGCTTCGGGGAGAGGAACTTCAGCGCGACCGGCCGCCGCAGCCTGGTGTCCTCGGCCTTGTAGACGACGCCCATGCCTCCTTGACCGAGCTTCTCGACGACGCGGTAGTGGAGGATCTGGTGGCCGATCATCTGCCCGAAGGGCCAGTCAACTGATCCGGCAGGGAGGCTGCGCGCGACCGGTTCTGGTCATGACGATCTGGTAGAGCTGTGAGTCCCGCGACCGGGATACGGCGGCGGAGCCGAGCAGATAAAACGTCCACATCCGGTAGAAGCGGTCGCCGCCGTACTCCTCGCGGAAGCGCGGCCACGCCTCGTGGAAGTTCCGCCACCATGCGACGAGCGTCGGCGCGTAGTAGGGTCCGAAGTTGTGCACGTCCTCGACGACGAAGAGCCCTTCCACCGCACGTCCGATCTGCGCGAGCGACGGGGCCACCGCATCCGGGAAGATGTACTTGTGGACCCACGGATCGGCGTGCGCGAAGCTCCGGTTGTTGCCGATCGTGTGCAGCACGAAGGTTCCGTCGGCCGTCAGCGACCTCCGCGCCACCTCCATCAGCGAACGATAGTTCTTCGGGCCGACGTGCTCCATGATGCCGATCGCCACGACCGCGTCGTACGTGCCGGTCTCCTGGCGATAATCCTGCAGCCTGATGTCGACGGGAAGCCCCTGGCAGCGCTCGGCGGCAAGCGTCACCATCTCCCTCGAGTTGCTGAAGCCGACGACCTGGACGCCGTAGTGTTGGGCGGCATACCGGGCGAAGCTACCCCAGCCGCAGCCCATGTCGAGGACCTTCATCCCCGGCCGAAGACCGGCCTTCCGACAGATGAGGTCCACTTTCGCTTCCTGCGCCTCTTCGAGTGTCGCCGCATCCTTCCAGTAGCCGCACGTGTAGGCCATCGTACTGCGGTCGAGCATCGCGCGATAAAAATCGTTGCCGATGCCATAGTGCGTCTCGGCGACGCCGAACGCGCGTCTGAGGCTCTGCATGTTCGACAGCTTCGCCTGGACGGTCAGCGCGCTCAGGCGCCAGCTCGACTTGATCTTTGACGCGATGTCGGCGCGCAGCAGACGTTCGAGGCAGTCGTCCAGTCGATCGGCGTCCCACCAACCGTCCATGTACGACTCGCCGAAGCCGAGCGAGCCGTCGCGGAGCAGGCGCGAATAGAACCGATCGTCGTGGACCCGGATGTCCCAGGCATTCGGACCGTCGATGGCGACCCCGGCCGTCAGGAAGAGATCGCGGACGGCGCGCGCCGCGCGCGTCTGCGGGCGCGCCGGTACCCCACGAGCCTCTGTTCCTCCTCGTCCCACAGCTTCAGCGACGCGCACTTCAGACTCTGGACCAGCGTAATGCGCGTAGCCTGCTGGAGCACCGGGTCCGCGTCCAGGCATTCCCGGAGGCGGTAGTTCGGGATGCGCGCGTTGAGATGGTGAATGTGGTGCAGACCGATGCGACATGTGAGTCTCTCCAGAAACCGCGGCAGCGCATAATGCGAGCTGCCGCGTAGACCCGCGTCAATGTAGTCCCAGCGCTGTGCGTCGTCCCAATAGGTCTCTTCGAACTGATGCTGCACGTAGAACAACCACACGCCGATCGAGGATGCCAGGGCGATGATCGGCGCCTGCACCAGGAGGAGGCGGTCGACGCCGACGAGCGCCGCGAGGATCGCCAGTATCGCGGCGATGCCTGCGTTGGTCGCGTGCACGCTGGCGCGCTCCCGCCGGGACGAGCGCAGCTCGGCTGAGCAAAAGCGCTGCATCACGACGAACTGTATCGTGGCGCCGATGCCGAACAGCACGAGCGGGTTGCGGTAGAGCCGATACGCCAGCTTCTTCGCCCGGGTCAGTTGCGCGTACTCGCGCACCGTCAGCGTATCGATGGCGCCGAGGCCCCGGCGATCGAGGTTGCCGGCGGTCGCGTGGTGGATGGCGTGCGTACGGCGCCAGTGCTGGTGCGGCGTCATCGTGACCAGCCCGAGCACGAACCCCAGCCGGTCGTTCGCCTTCGCGGAGCGGAAGAACGCGCGGTGCGAGCAGTCGTGCTGAATCAGAAACAGCCGGACCAGACAGAGGGCCGCAGGGACCGCGAGCAGCGCCGTCAGCCAGTAGCCGTGGTCGAGACTGCGCAGCATCGCCGCCCAGAGCAGGACGAAGGCCCCGGCGGTGGTCGAGAGCTGAACGATGCTGCGCCGCAGGTCAGGTTGCTGATAGGGGGCGAGTCGCGCCGTCCAGTCCACGGCAGACGAGGCTTGTGAGGGAACACCCCCCATGTCGGCCGTCGTGCGCATTCGTCGAAACAATGCAGGCTATGCTGGGCCGGACGGCGCAGTCAAGCCGTGCGCCGTATCCTCCATAAGATGAGCTGGGTCGGCCGACGTTCGGTTGGTAGCCGTCTCGTGATACATTGGTACATAGTTACCAATGACCGGCAAGGCTGTTTCCGACGTCGAGGCGGCGGTCGTCGAACGTGTGCAGACCGGCGTGCGCATGGAAAAGCGCCTGCTGAAGACCCTCAAGGCCCTCGCCGATTATCACGATCTGACGCTCGGGGATCTGCTCGAAGGCATCGTGCTGCACGCGTTCGAGGGGAAAACGCCTTTCGGGGACGAGAGCCTGGACCGCATCGCGGAGCTCAGAAAGGTGTTCGGGCTGACGTTGGGCGCCTCAGACGCACATCGACTCCGGGAGGAGCCCCGCCGTCGCCGGAAGCGCTGAGCCTGGAGAGATGATGTGCTGACCGACGAAGAGCTGTTGGCAGGCTTCGAAAACGCCTCGCTGTCCAACGACTCGTTCCACCACGAGCAGCACGTGCGCGTCGCCTGGATGTTCGTTCGGCGGTACGGCATGCCCGACGCGCTGGCGCGCTTCTCCGCCGCGCTCAAGCGCTTCGCCGAGGCCAAGGGGACGCCGGGGCTCTATCACGAGACGATTACGTGGGCGTATCTGTTGCTCATTGCCGAGCGACTCGCCCGCGGTCCCCTCGACCCCTGGGACCGGTTTGCCGCTCACAACAGCGACCTTCTGACGCGGAAGCCATCGCTGCTCGATCGCTACTATGCGCCGGGGACGCTCGGGTCGGACCTGGCGCGGCGGACCTTCGTCATGCCGGACCGATCCCTGGCGTGATGCGGCTCTCGATCTCGAACGCCAGCAGCTTGCGGCGCCGTCGCGCGGGCCATGGACGCGCTGACGTTCCAGTATCGACTCACGCTACATATTTGCGCACGTACTCTGCCAGCACGCGATTGACTAGTGTCTGGTATCCCACGTTGCGCCGTTTGGCTTCCGTCCGTAAATGGCTCAATACATCCGGATCGAGTCTGATCGCGATGAGCTGGCGCGCGCGATCGCCAAGAGGAGGCCGGCCGACGCGTCGCATCGTGCGGAGCTGTTCGTCGGAAGCTTCGGGAAGCCCGGCACCATGCCCAATTGGTCGGATGGGGTTAAGTAGTGGCGCGCCCGGCTGGT
>JBOGJB010000216.1:0-2216 GCA_050745085.1 Vicinamibacterales bacterium | reverse complement strand
GTCCCGGACAGCGATCCCAACGGCTACCGCATTCCGCCAGACAATCCATTTCTCGACGGGGATCCAATCAGCGCGTACCCCGAGATCTGGAGCTTCGGCCTGCGCAACCCGTGGCGCTACAGCTTCGACGATCCGGCGCTCGGCGGCACCGGGGCGCTCATCATCGGCGACGTCGGCCAGAATCGCATCGAGGAGATCGACTACGAGCCGCGCAATCGCGGCGGGCGCAACTATGGCTGGCGGCTCCGCGAAGGCACGCTCCCGAATGTCCAGTCGCTGCCGGCGGCTTACACGCCGCTGGTGGGTCCGGTCTTCGAGTACGGTCGCGGCGACGGCGCGTCAGTGACTGGCGGCTACGTGTACCGCGGCGGCGCGCTTCCGGAGCGGTACCGGGGGCGGTATTTCTACGGAGACTACTTCGGCCGGGCGTGGTCGATCGCGCTCACCGTCGATCCCGCGACCGGAGAAGCGCGGGCGTCCGACCGGGTGGAGCACACCTCGGAGTTCGGCGGTGACGCCAGGCTCGGCGGCGGCATCAGCTCCTTCGGCGTCGACGCCTCCGGCGAGCTGTACATCGTCAACCACCAGGACGGGCTCATTTTGAGAATCGTCGGCCCGCCGGTCGCGCCGCCGACGCCGACCAGCCCTCGAATCATTCGATAGGAACAGGTCCCGCCCCGGCGCGCGTGGTTGAGCTGGCCTCCTTGGCCCTGTTCTTGGATGGAGCAACGGCTGTGCTGACGCGCGTTCTGGATCCGCGGCTGGATGAGTTGCTCAAGACGGAGAGGCGCGCGCTGATCGAGCTGCGCGCCGCTCTCGCCCGCTTCGGCGCGACCCCCGAGGACCAGGCCACCCTCGACCACTCGGTCGAGCAGCTCGACGAGCTCTTTCTTCTCGTCGTCATCGGTGAGTTCAACGCGGGCAAGAGCGCGTTCATCAACGCGCTCATCGGCCGTCCCGTCCTCGAAGAGGGTGTGACTCCTACGACCTCGCAGGTCACGGTCCTTCGTCACGGCGATCGGGAACAGCGCCTCGTCGCGGGCCCGCACCTCCACACGATGACCGCGCCAATCGACCTGCTGCGCGAGATTCACATCGTCGACACCCCGGGCACGAACGCGATCATCCGGGAGCACGAAGCCATCACCTCGGACTTCGTGCCGCGGTCGGACCTGGTGCTCTTTCTGACGTCGGCGGATCGTCCGTTCACCGAGACCGAGCGCGCGTTTCTCGAGCGCATCCGCGACTGGGGCAAGAAGATCGTATTCGTCATCAACAAGATGGACATCTTCGAGAGAGCGGAGGACGCCGCAGCGGTTCGCGCGTTCGTCGCGGAGCACGCACGGCGGCTGACTGGCGTCGAGCCAGACGTGTTCGGCGTCAGCGCCAGGGACGCGCAGCGCGCGAAGCACGGCGAGCCAGCGCTCTGGGCCGCGAGCGGGTTCGAGCCGCTCGAGCGCTATATCAAGCAGCGCCTCGACCACGGCGGCCGGGCACGGCTGAAGCTCGAGAACCCGCTCGGCGTCGGGCGCCATCTCGCGGAGCGTTACCTCCGGACGGCGGAAGGCCGGCGCGCTCTTCTCGACGCCGACTTCGCCACGCTCGAGGACGTCGAACGTCAGGTGTCTCTGTACGAGCAGGACATGACGCGCGACTTCGCGCTGAGGATGGCCGAGATCGACAAGGTACTGCTCGAGATGGAGCAGCGCGGCCACGACTTCTTCGACGAGACGATGCGGATCGGCCGCGTGTTCGACCTCATGAACCGCAGCCGGGTGCAGAAGATGTTCGAGGATCACGTGGTCGGCGACACACCGCGGCTGGTCGAGCGGCGCGTGGACGACCTCATCGACTGGATGGTCGATGCCGACTTCCGGCAGTGGCGGTCCGTGACGAACAACCTGGCCGCCCGCCGGCGCGAGCACGAAGGGCGTCTGCCCGCCGACGAGACCGGCAACTTCTCGAGCGATCGCTCCCGGTTGATTGACTCGGTCGGCCGCGAGGCGCAGCGCGTCGTCGAGACCTACGATCGGAAGCGCGAATCGGCCGCGCTTGCCGAAGGGGCGCGCAGCGCCGTCGCGGCCGCCGCCGCGGCGGGCGCCGGCGCGCTGGGGTTGGGCGCTCTCGTCACGGCGGTGGCGACGACGGCCGCCGCCGACGTGACGGGCCTTCTCATGGCCAGCGCGGTCGCGGCCATCGGGTTCTTCATCCTGCCC
>JBOGJB010000215.1:0-2972 GCA_050745085.1 Vicinamibacterales bacterium | reverse complement strand
GCGCGACGGCGCCCGCTCGGTGACGACGCGCCGCGGCGCGGTTTGTCGCACGACGCGCGGCGCCGCCTCGCGGTAGATCGGCGTCGTCACGACGCGCGGATCGTACACCTCGCGCGCTGCCATCACACGCGGCTCACCGTACGCGACGGGGTACGCCGCGTTCGGGTCGCCGTAGCCGGCGTAGGCGCCGTCGGTCACGCACTCGACGCGCGCGACCGTCCGGCCGCGCACGACCGCCTGCCGCACGAGCGTGCGCTGATGCGGCTCGCACGACACGAGGACCTGACCGCCGTCAGCCGGCGCACCGGCCTCCGACAGCGAGACGGTGCGGGCGAGCGGGTCCTCCGCCGCACGGACACGCGTCCAGTCCTCGCTCCGGTTGCACCCATACGCGACGACGAGCGCTGCGCCGGCCACGGTGCCGATCGCTGCGCGCCCGATCGTCGTCTTGCTGATGGTCCTCATGATCGGTCTCCTCCCGACGACCCGAAGAACGACCCTCAAGGTCGTGCCACTTGGTCGTGCCACTTCACACGTCAAGTCCGGTGCCAGCGCCGGCACGCCAGAAATACCGCAAAACGCCTCGGAAACGGCCCAATTCCGCCCAGCCGACCCCATCGTTGTCCTCTCCATGGCTCATCCGTACAATCAGCGCGGAGGACAACGACGATGGGCCGCATCTCTGTGACCGGCATGACCGTTGTGTTACTGGCGGCGACCAGCGCACACGGGCAACCACTCACCGTCGGAGGGATCACGATCACGCCCGGAACGATCGCGTCGGGTACACTCGACATCGCGCCGCGCGCCGGCGACAGCGGGACGAACGTGCCGTTCACGATCGTCCACGGGGCGTCGCCCGGCCCGGTGCTCGCGCTCGTTGCCGGGACGCACGGCATGGAGTACGTGCCGATCATCGCGCTGCAGCGGCTGAGGACCGCGATCGACCCGAAGACGTTACGTGGAACGGTCATGATGGTGCACGTGGCGAACATGCCGTCGTTCCTTGGGCGAACGATCTACTACTCGCCCGTGGACGGCAAGAACCTCAACCGCGTATTCCCCGGCCGGGCCGACGGGACAATCTCGGAGCGCATCGCCGACGCGATCACGCGCGAGTTCATCGCGCGCGCCACGCACGTCGTGGACCTGCACTGCGGCGACGGCAACGAGTCGCTTCGGCCGTATCTCTACTGGATCACGACGGGGGACCCGAAGGTCGTCGAGCAGGGACGCGCGATGGCGCTCGCCTTCGGCCTCGACCACATCGTCATCGACCGTGAGCGCCCGCTCGATCCGGCCGCGTCGGTGTACTTGTCGAACACGGCGATCACGCGCGGCAAGCCCGCGCTCACGACCGAGACGGGCGGGATGGCGCTGGTCGATGAGGAATCAATCAAGCTCGTCGAACGCGGCGTCGCGGGGCTGCTTCGCCACCTCGGCATGCGATCCGACGGCCCCGGACCTGTGGCGAATCCGATCTGGCACGAGCCGAGCGAGGTCGTCCGCAGCGGCGCGACCGGCATCTTCTATCCGGCTGTCGCGAAGGGGCAGACGGTCGCCAAAGGGGCCCGTCTCGGCCGCGTCACCGACTTCCACGGGAGCCTGCTGGAAGAGGTGACGGCACCGCTCGCCGGCGAGATCCTGTACGTACTCGGCACGCCGCCGGTCAGCAAGGGCGAGCCCCTGCTGTTTGTGGGAGCGACGAAACCATAGTGGCGCGCATCCTGGTCGTCGAAGACGACCGTGACATCGCCGATCTGATTGCGCACGCGCTCGCCAAGGCCGGGTACGAGGCCGACCGCGTGGCATCGGGGTCCGACGCGCTCGCGGCCGCGCGGGCCGCCGCGCCCGACGCGATCATCCTCGACCTCATGCTGCCGGGGCTCGACGGCTTCGACGTGTGCCGGGCGCTCCGGGCGCAGGACGGAACCGCCTCTATCCCGATCATCATGCTGACGGCGCGCGGCGAGGAGTCCGACCGCGTGGCCGGCCTCGAGCTGGGGGCGGACGACTACGTCACCAAGCCGTTCAGTGCGAAGGAGCTGGTCGCGCGCGTGGGGGCGCTGCTCCGCCGCGCGGGACGGCCTCCCGGCACGGCCGCGCCGGTGCTCAAGTACCGGTCGATCGTCGTCGACGTCGGGCGCCACCGTGTGACGAGCGCCGGCGGCGAGGTCAGGCTTACCGCGAAGGAGTTCCTGCTCCTGCGCTACTTCATCGAGCACAAGGGGCGCGTGCTTTCGCGCGACGTGCTGCTAACCGATGTCTGGGGCTACCAATACACCGGCGGCACGCGGACCGTGGACGTGCACGTCCGCCGGCTGCGCGAGAAGATCCCGCTGCTCAACGACGCCATCGAGACCGTGAAGCAGTTCGGCTACAAACTGGGCGAGTGATGCGGTTCCGGACCCGCGTCTTCGCCGCCTCGCTCGCCGTCGCCGCCGTCACGCTGGCCGTCGCGACCACGCTCGTCGCGTGGTCGGTCCGTGCGCAGACGCTCGACCGGATCGAGCGGCAGCTCGTCGCCGAGACGCGGCTCGCCGCCCGCCTGGTGTCGCGAGGGCTGGTGGAGGGAGATCTCGACGAGGAGGCCGACGCCATTGCGGCGCTCGTCGGCGCAAGGGTCACGCTCGTCGCGGCCGACGGCCGGGTCGTCGGGGACTCAGCCGAGGACGGCGCAGGGCTCGCGGCGCTCGAGAACCACGGCGCGCGCCCCGAGGTCGCGCAGGCACGGACGGCCGGCCTCGGCGTTGCGCACCGCTACAGCACGACGGTCGGCTTCGAGATGCTCTACGTCGCGGTGCCGGTCGCACCCGTCGCACCCGTCGCACCCGATGCCCCTGCCTTCGTCCGGCTCGCGCTGCCGCTGACCGAGGTGCAGCAGCAGCTCGGCCTCGTCGTCCGCAGCGCGCTGACCGCCGCCGCTGCTGGCCTCGCGACGGCGCTCCTCGTCGCCTGGGTCATGTCTGCGC
>JBOGJB010000214.1:0-1623 GCA_050745085.1 Vicinamibacterales bacterium | reverse complement strand
GCGGTACACCTCGACGAGGCCGACGCGCTCCCGGGTAATCTCGGGCGCGATCACCGCGCGCACCGCCTCGACATCCCCCGCCGCCAACCGGTCGGCGTCGATCGCGCGCGCGATGCGCGCGCTGTGTCCAAGCACGAGCCGCTCGCGTTCCTGGCGGTAGTCGCCGGCGATTTGGTTCGCCGACTTGAGCACTTCCTCAATCGGCGCGCTGAACCAGTTGGCCGCGGTCCGCCGGATCAGCTCGCTGCCGATGATGAGCACGAGCACCGACGGCACGATCGTCATCGCCAGAAGCGCTGCAACGAGCTTCGCGCGGAAGCGGGCGAACGGCAGCGCGCGCCGCCGCTCGACCACGAGCTTGATGATGTTGCGCGCGAGGTAGAACACGAACACGCACACGAGCGTGAAGTCCACGAAGACGAGGGCGTTCAGCACGACCTCGCTGAGGAAGTCGGGATAGAGTTCGGTCGGCTGCTGCCCGGCGAAGATGACGAGCGCCACCAGCGACCCGACGAGCAGCGCGAGCGCCGTGATGATCAGCCGCGGGCTGTCACGGAACGGTCGGCGTCCAGTCGGCGCGGCGGCCGGCGCGGTCCTGCCAGGGGCTCCGGCGACCGTCATCGCTCGTCCTTCGCGTTGAGCAGGTCCTTCAGCTCGGTCATGAACTCGCCGATGTCCCGGAAATGCCGATAGACCGACGCGAAGCGGACGTAGGCGACCTTGTCGAGGCCGCGCAGCTCCTGCATGACGAACGCGCCGATCTCCTCGGTCGAGATCTCCTTCTCCGGCCGATCGTGCAGCCGGCCCTCGACCTGGTCCGCGATGGACTCGAGCGCCGCGACGCTGACCGGCCGCTTCTCGCACGCCTTGAGCAGGCCCGCAACGAGCTTCTGCCGCTCGAACCGCTCGCGGCTGCCGTCCTTCTTGACGACCATATATGGAATCTCGTCGATGCGCTCGTAGCTGGTGAAGCGCTTCCCGCACTCGAGGCACTCACGCCGGCGGCGGATCACCTCTCCTTCCTTGCTTTCGCGCGAGTCGACGACCTTGTCGCCGAGATGGCCGCAGTATGGGCACTTCATCTTTTTTTTTATTTCGCGCTGGGGCCCCACCCCCAGCGCCTACCACGCCTCGCCTAGGCTCGGCGCGCTGACGTCAGCATTCGTCTCCTTCAACCTTCAGCATTTTGAAGCCCCCCCGGCCGCCATTCCTCGCATAGTGCCGAGCGTCAGACCTTCCTGGACCATGAACACGAGGCCGGCAATGACCACCGGCGCGAACTGGCTCGCGTGCAGCGCGATCGCGCACCCGACCGCGCGGTCATTGGCCACGCCGTAGAAGGCGGTCGCGCCGATCCGGAAGGCTTCGTGGAATCCGCCCACGCCCGCGGGCGTCGGCACCGCCACCCCGACGACCAGCAGGGCCAGCAGCAGGAACGAACCGGTGAACGGCAACGTCATATGAAATGCCCGCACCACGAGCCACACGCTCGCCGCGATCGCGAGCCAGACCGGCAGGGACAGCGCCAGCGCCGCCATCAGATCGCGCGGCCGGCGGGTCGCCGCGAGGCCGTCGGCAAAGCGCTCGACGAGGCGTGCGACGGTCCTGGCGGCCTTCGCGGGC
>JBOGJB010000213.1:0-3135 GCA_050745085.1 Vicinamibacterales bacterium | reverse complement strand
GATACAACGTGCGCGCTTCCGCATCGCTGCGCCCGCTGACATCGCCATCGAGATCGAGACGTCGGCCGCGGCGCCGCCGTTGTTCAACCCCGTCGTGCGGCTGCTCGATGCCGCCGGCTCGGAGGTTGCCGCCAATTTGCTCGCCGGCCGCGGCGCCTGCACCGGGGCGCTTACGAAGTCGCTCCAGGCCAAGACGATCATTCCGCTGCGCGACACGGGGGAATATACGCTGGAGGTCCGCGATTTGACCTCCGACCTCGCAGGTCCGAGCTTCTGCTACCGCGTGCTCGTGCGCCCGCAAGTCCCGCACGTCGGCAACGTGCGGATCGAGGAAGACCGCGTCAACCTCGCGCCGGGCGAGGCCAAGACCGTGCGGGTGAGCTTCGACCGCGAGGAGGACTTTCGAGGAGCGGTCGCGGTCGCGGCCGAGTCGCTCCCTCCTGGGGTTGAGGCCCTGGCCGGCGCGGATTACGACGCGGAGCCGGATCCGCCCCCAGCGGCCGGCAAGCGGGAGCGCTATACGCCTCGCACGGAACGGGCCGTCGTGGTGTTCAGGGCATCGGCGCAGGCGGTCCCGGCGCCAGACCCGTCGATCGTGCGCTTGACGGTCCGGACCGTCGTGGACGGAAGAGTCGGCGCAATCCTGGCCACCCGCGAGCTCCCCCTGATGGTGATCGGCGAGCCATGAGAAGCCTACACGTTCTGCTCCTCATCTTCTCCTTGCCCGGCGCAGCGCGGGCCGCCGGTGAAGTGTCGCTCCGCGTCGTGCCGGCCGACGTGACCCTCGCCGGGGCGCGGTCGACTCAGCAGTTCCTCGCGCTCGCCCTCGACCCCGACGGAAGCCAGCGCGACGTCACAGCCGAATCGGAGTGGCGCGTCACGAAGCCGGACCTCGCCCAGTTCACGGGCACGGCCCGCCTGGCTTCGCTCGCGGACGGTGCCCTGGTGGTGACGGCGACCTATCGCGGCGCGCGCGCGCAGTCATCGGTGCGCATCGTAGGAACCCGGATGCCGCGTCCAGCCAGCTTCGCGCGCGACATCGGGGGGATCCTCACCCGGCGCGGGTGTAACGATGCCGTCTGCCACGGCGGCGTGAAGGGGCGCGGCGGCTTCAAGCTCTCCGCCAACGCTCTGGCGCCGCGGGACGACTACGAGTGGATTGTCAAAGGGGGCGCGTATCAGGTCCTCACTAGCGAGATCAAGGGAGAGCGCGTCCCGCGCATCGACCTCCACGAGCCGGAGAAGAGCCTGCTCCTCGAGAAGCCCACGGCGACGATCCCGCACGGAGGCGGGAAACGGTTCGATAGGGACTCCGAGGACTACCGCACGATTGTCGAGTGGATACGAACCGGGGCGCCGTACGGAGCCGAAGGACGATCGGAGCCCGAGCTCAAGAGCCTCGAGGTCTACCCGCCGATGATCGCCGTGTCGGTCGGCAGCGCGCATCGACTGCTCGTCACGGCTCGATTCAGCGACGGCCACGTAGAGGACTTCACCCGCGACGTGACTTATGCCTCCAACGACGGAGAGGTCGCGGCAGTCAGCGCCGACGGGATCGTCGCCGCGCAGCGCCTGGGCGAGACCGCGATCCTGGTTCGAGGCGCGGGGCATGCCGCCGCCGCCACTATAGGCGTCATCGGCCCGCCAATTGCCGACTACCGCGAAGTCCCGCGCAGCAACTTCATCGACGAGCACATTTTCACGAAGCTGAAGCGGTTCCACATCGTACCCTCCGAACTGTCGGATGACGGCGAGTTCCTGCGACGCGTCTCTCTGGATCTGGCCGGCACGCTTCCGCCCTTGGAACGTGTTCGCGAGTTCGCCGCCAGCCGCGACCCGCGCAAGCGGGAAAAGGTGATCGACGCGCTGCTCGGCTCCCCGGAGTTCGTGGACTACTGGACCTTCCGGTTCTCGGACATCTTCCGGGTCGCCATCTTCGCCAACGGTCTCACGCCCAAGTGGAGCCAGAGCTACTGGGAGTGGATCCGAATGTCGCTCGAGAGCAACCGCCCCTACGACGAGATTGCCCGCGAGCGGCTCTCGGCCCAGGGGTACGGACCGGCGTCGCGCCACTTTCTCCCGTACAACCAGATCGGTCCGCCGGCCGACGTCATGGCCGAAGAGGTGCGGGTGTTCTTTGGGCGCCGGCTCGACTGCGCGCAGTGCCACAACCATCCGTATGAAAACTGGACGCAGGACCAGTTCTGGGGAATGGCGGCCTTCTTCGGACGGCTGTTCAAGGTCGGCCCGGTGGTTTTCGACCACCCGGCGAACCTGAACTGGAGCTCGAAGGACGTGGACGGGAAGATCGAGCTCCTGCACCCGCGCACGAAGGCGGCGGTTGCACCCGCGTTCCTGGACGGCTCTCGCGCCGTCGGGCCCCCGGACGGCAATCCTCGGAGGGAGCTGGCCCGGTGGATGACCTCGCACCCCTATTTTGCCGAGGCTGCGGTCAACCGCATCTGGGGGCACTTCTTCGGCCGCGGCATCGTCGATCCCGTGGACGACTTCCGCTCAACAAACCCGCCGACGCACCCGGAGCTGCTCGCCGCGCTGGCGGCTGACTTTCGAGACCACGGCCACGACCTCCGGCGCCTCATGAAGACGATCGCGATGTCGCGGACGTATCAGCTCTCGAGCCGGCCCAACGCGACCAACCGCAGCGACGTGGTCAACTACTCGCGTGCCCTGCCGCGCGCGCTCGACGCGGAGGTATTGCTGGACGGCGTGGTCGCGGTCACGGGAGTGCCAGAAACCTTCTCGACCGCGGTGACCGAAGGGTCCTCGGTCGGCCCGGCCCCGGCCGGGACCCGCGCGATCAATCTGAAGGATCCGGATATGTATTACTCGCGGTTCCTGGAGCTGTATGGCCGTCCGAACCGCGGGGCGATACCGGAGCGCAGCACGAAGCCGAACCTCGGTCAGGCGCTGCACATGCTTGCCGGCGCGACTTACGTCGACCGGCTCGGCGGCAAGGGGAGTCGCTTGAGCCGGCTGCTTCTGTCCGGCGCCTCCAACGCCGACGTGTTCGAAGAGTTCTATCTCGCGGCGCTGGCTCGGCGGCCGGCGCGCGAGGAGATCGAGGAGCTCGAACAGCTCCTGGCCCGCCGCGGAGATCGCGAGGCGGGACTGCGG